>NZ_RZQE01000653.1:0-2635 GCF_004022955.1 Mesorhizobium sp. M7A.F.Ca.US.002.01.1.1
GGTGACGCTGCCAAAGGTCTCGTCCGACACCTGTGTCGGCATCAGTTCCGGCAAGCTTGGCATGACGATTCCCCAAGGTGCCTCGCATGCCACCGGTCAAACACCGATCATGGCTGGGGTCAGCGGCCACAGCTTTGCGCTCGATATTTGCGCCGTCAAATGAAAGCCGTGCGCTCGAGGGTCCACTCGCAACAACGTGATGCAATCGCGCGATCATCGAGCGCTCAGGCGGTCAGCATCCGCTCAAGAATCAACGCAGCAATCCCGGACTGCGCCGGCCCATAATTGTCGGCCCCGCCAATCTCGGCAAAGCCGTTGGCCAGATAGAAGGCGACCGCACGCCTGTTCTGCTCCACGACCTCGATGCGTAGAGAGCGGGCTTCCGGAAAATTCTCGATCACCTCATCGAGCAACATCCCGCCGATGCCCCGGCCTTGCAGGTCGGGTGCGACATGGAGCTGTTGCAGGTCGACCACGGTGCCGCCTTCGACGCTTTCGGCATAGGCGACGCCGCCAATGCGCTTGCCGTCGTCTGCGACCAGGAATTCGGCATTCGGCCGCTCAAGGCTAGCTCTCAATTTCGCCGGCGAACACCAATCCTCGATGACCCGGTCGATCCGATCAGGGCCATAGACCGCGTCATAGGTCGTGTGCCAGGTTTCGACCAGCAGCGCCCGGATGGCCGTCAGATCACGTTCACCTGCGGTGCGGACAAACACCGCGCTACTCGATGCCCAGCTTGGTCTTGACGAGGTCGTTGACCGCTTGTGGATTGGCCTTGCCGCCGGTCACCTTCATCACCTGGCCAACGAACCAACCGGCCATGCTCGGCTTGGCGCGCGCCTGTTCGACCTTGTCGGGGTTGGCTGCGATCACCTCGTCTACGGCCTTCTCGATGGCGCCGGTGTCGGTGACCTGCTTCATGCCACGGCTCTCGACCAGCTGGCGCGGATCGCCGCCCTCATTCCAGACGATCTCGAACAGGTCCTTGGCGATCTTGCCGGAAATGGTGCCGTCCTTGATCAGATCGATGACCGCGCCAAGCTGCTCGGGAGAAACCGGAGCGTTTTCAATGTCTTTTCCGGCCTTGTTCAATTGCCCGAGCAGATCGTTGATGACCCAGTTGGCGGCGAGCTTGCCGTCGCGGCCGGCGGCCACCTTCTCGAAATAGTCGGCGATCGGCTTTTCCGAAACCAGGATCGAGGCGTCATAGGCCGACAGGCCGAGCGACGCGATCAGCCGCGCCTTCTTGTCGTCTGGCAGTTCCGGCAATTCCTTGGCCAGCGCATCGACATAGGCCTGGTCGAATTCCAGCGGCAAGAGGTCCGGATCGGGGAAGTAGCGGTAATCATGTGCCTCTTCCTTGGAGCGCATCGAACGCGTCTCGCCCTTGGCGGCGTCGAACAGCCGCGTCTCCTGGTCGATCTTGCCGCCATCCTCGAGAATGGCGATCTGCCGGCGCGCCTCGTAGTCGATGGCCTGGCCGATGAAGCGGATCGAGTTGACGTTCTTGATCTCGCAGCGCGTGCCGAACTCGCCGCCCGGCTTGCGCACCGAAACGTTGACGTCGGCGCGCATCGAACCTTCGTCCATGTTGCCGTCGCAGGTGCCGAGATAGCGCACGATGGTGCGCAGCTTGGTGACATAAGCCTTGGCTTCGTCGGCCGAGCGCATGTCGGGCTTGGAGACGATCTCCATCAGCGCCACGCCGGAGCGGTTGAGGTCGACATAGGACATGGTCACATGCTGGTCGTGCATCGACTTTCCGGCATCCTGCTCCAGATGCAGCCGCTCGATGCCGACCTCGATGTCCTCGAATTCGCCCTGACGATCGGGGCCAACGGAAACGATCACCGTGCCCTCGCCGACGATCGGCTGCTTGAACTGCGAGATCTGGTAGCCCTGCGGCAGGTCTGGATAGAAGTAGTTCTTCCGATCGAAGACCGACTTGTGGTTGATCTGCGCTTTCAGCCCAAGGCCGGTGCGGATCGCCTGCTTGACGCATTCCTCGTTGATGACCGGCAGCATGCCGGGCATCGCCGCATCGACCAGGCTGACATTGGCGTTGGGCGCCGCGCCGAAAGCGGTCGAGGCGCCGGAAAACAGCTTTGCTTCCGATGTAATCTGGGCATGGACCTCGAGGCCGATGATGATCTCCCAGTCGCCGGTGGCACCGGAAACAAGGCGCTTGGCGTCGGGCGTGCGGGTGTCGATGAGGGACATGGTGGCCTGCGTATTGGAACTGCGGATAATGTGTTTCGCACACTTTGGTGTGCAACTTCGCTAGTGCAAACCGCCAAAAGAGACAAGCGCCCAAAAAACACAAGCGCAAAGCCGCGGACTGGCCTTTTCAGCCGCGTTCGCCTATAGGAGGTCCATTCCAATGGAGAGTGGATGTCCACTTACGCTCAGTCCCGGTAAGGCCCTGACCTCCTGGCGAGGCAGGGCAGAAAACCTGAAACCCCGTGCCGCGAAGCTTCGCGGCGGCGGCATTTTTTGTTTTCCCGGAAAACTCTCACATGGATATTTCGCGCAGCGCACGACCCCGAAAATCGGTATCGATTTTCGGAAAGGATCATGCGCCAAATCATAAGTGCCACAGCGTCCTTTGCGCGTCCAAGAGGACGCGCGGCGC
>NZ_RZQE01000654.1:0-2634 GCF_004022955.1 Mesorhizobium sp. M7A.F.Ca.US.002.01.1.1
ATCACCGGCTGGTACCGCACCGATCCTCCCGCACAGGACGACAATACAGCCGAGAGGAGTGCCTGACATGGCGAAGTTTGAGATCAGCCGCCGCAAATTCCTGACCGCTGCCGGCCTTGGCGCTTCCGGTATCATGCTGTCGGGCTGCGACGCCTTTGACAGCCAGCTAAGCGTCGGCAGCGGCCTGCGCAGTTTCCTCGAAAACGCCAATGGCCTGACATACCGGGCGCAACGCCTGCTCGCCGGACGCGGTGCGCTGGCGCCGGAATTCACCGAGGCCGATATCCGCCAGCCGCAGCGGCCGAACGGCGTCACCGCTCCCGATGACGACGTCTACAAGGGCCTGCTCGCCAACAATTTCGCCGACTGGCGTCTGGAAGTGACGGGTCTTGTCGAAAAGCCGCTGTCGCTCAGCCGCGAGCAGCTCCAGAACATGCCAAGCCGCACCCAGATCACCCGCCATGACTGCGTCGAAGGCTGGAGCTGCATAGCCAAATGGACCGGCACGCCGCTGTCGCTGGTGCTGGACCAGGCGGTGGTCAAACCGCAGGCGCGCTATGTCATGTTCCATTGCCTCGACACGATCGACCGCAGCCTGTCGGGCGACATCAAATATTACGGCACCATCGACCTCATCGATGCCCGTCACCCGCAGACGATCCTCGCCTACGGCCTGAACGGCAAGCCGCTGCCGGTCGAGAACGGCGCGCCGCTGCGGGTTCGCGTCGAGCGCCAGCTCGGCTACAAGATGCCGAAATATCTCTACAAGATCGAACTGGTCGACGGCTTTGCCGATGTCGGCGGTGGCAGGGGCGGCTATTGGGAAGACAATGGCTATGACTGGTACGGCGGGATCTGAGCTGCACACCGCAAATCCGGCGCTGAAGATGCTAGCCTAGCGAGCGGCGAAACAGCTCGCCTTTTCCGGCAATCTGCTCGCCAATGCCGCCAAGCCGCAGCATATGCCAGGCAAGTGCATGGTTGCTGGAGGTGACCGGTTTCCCCAACTCCTTCTCGACCTCCTCGATGATGCGGGCAACGCGCATGCTGGTGCAGGAAACGAACACCGCATCACAGTCGCTCGACGCACCGATTTCCAAGATGGCCTGCTTGACCGATGCCGGCGTGATGCGTGCAACGACATTGTCGTCCGCCTCGTTGAAGGAGCCCATGACCGGAATATCCATCCCCCGCGCCATCAGCGATGCCCGCAGCGAATGATTGATTTTCGCCAAGTAAGGGGTGAGCAGCGCGATCCTCGAGACCCCCAGGGCCTTCAGCGCGGCGCGTGCCGCGGTCACCGGATTGGTCACCTGCACACCAGGCAGCACCTCGTGAACGCGCTCGGCAACCTTATCCTCGCCGATGACCAGCGCTCCCGACGTGCAGGCAAAGCCGATCACATCGAACTTGACGTCGGGCAAGAGTCCCACCGTTGCCGGGATTACCGCCGACATTTTCATCAGGTTTTCCGGTGTGATCTCGACATCGCTGTAGAGCCGCGCCTCGTACAGCGCGATGTCGCGCGCGGGCAGCGCATACCGGAATTCATCCTCGATGGTCTGGTCGGTCCGCAGCACGAGCAGGCCGAGATTGGCGCGCGTGCCGATACCGTCATCGGTCTTGAACGGAATGTGTTCCTTGTCGAGGACAAGCGTGTCGTCGGCGCGGCTAACCGGGGCGTCCATGGCGCAGTCCCCTCCCTGATGCCAATCAGAATTGTCGACAATAGAAACGGCGATATTGCCGAAACTGTCAAGGGCTCTGTGCAGATCCTGGGAACCGGTAAACGCCTGAATTTTGCGCTTGCGCGGATCGCTTGTCCGTCGCCGACCCATTCACCGTTGACAGGGATCGGCGTCTTCCTATTGAATTGTCGACAATAGGAACACACCCCTTCGGGACAGCAATGCGCGTATTGATCTTGGGCGGCGGCGTGGTCGGGATCACCACCGCTTATCAGTTGCAAAAGGACGGCCACGCGGTCACTGTTCTCGAGCAGGCACCGCAGGTGGCCGAGGGCGCGAGCTGGGCAAATGCAGGCATGATCGCGCCCGGTCACTCCTTCGTCTGGTCATCACCAGCCGCGCCAAAAATCCTGCTGAAGTCGCTGTTCCTGAAAGACCAGGCGCTTCGCTTCAAACTTTCCGCCGACCCGCATCTCTACAGCTGGTCGCTGCGCTTCCTCAGGGAATGCACGGCCGCCAAAGCGCGTCGCAACACCCTCCTCAAACATCGGCTTGCGGTCCATTCCCAATCGGTCCTGCAGGCGGTCGTCAGGGAAGAATCGATCCAATACGACAGGACCTCGGCCGGCATCCTTTACTTCCACCGCAGCCGTCAGGCGCTCGACAAGGGCGTCGCCAACATGCGCCTGCTGGAGGCCGACGGCCAGGAGATCCGCATTGTCGACGCACAGGAAATCATTGACCGCGAGCCGGCGCTGGCTTCGTCGCGCGGCAGCATTGCCGGCGGCATAATGTGTCCAACCGATGAAACCGGCGACGCCGCCAAGTTCACGCGCGCGCTGGCGGCCATCGTCGAAACGAGGGGCGGCAAGATCCTGACAAGCACGAGGATCGTCGGGATCGAACGCAGGAATGACGCGATCATCCAGGTCGTCACCGACAAGGG
>NZ_RZQE01000655.1:0-2628 GCF_004022955.1 Mesorhizobium sp. M7A.F.Ca.US.002.01.1.1
CTGGCGCGAATCAAAAAAGAAACCGTTCAAGGTTTCCCTTGAACGGCCGGTCGAGCCCCCTGCTCCCCTAAAACTCTGACTGAAGTGCTGCCGATCGTCGCGAAACGACCGCTTCTGGAGTGGTTTTTGTGTGCCACGGGGCTCGCTCAGACGCAACGTAAACCACTTGTTAACCTTAACGGCCCCGACCCGTGAACAAGTGTTAACGACGCTGGCACGCTTCCTGCTCCGCAACGCATGTAGGTCCTCGGAGGGCGCCCTTCTGTTCACCGATGGGACATCAGACGACAGATTGCGCGGAGCAGCATAGCATGAACCAGAATGGATCGATCACGCTGTTCCAATATTGGAACCGCCTGCGTGATGGACGCCCCGCCCCGAAGCGTTCGGAGGTCGAACCGGCCGACATCAAGTCGCTGCTGGCCGACACCTTTATCCTGGAACGTGACACGCGCGGACAGGCCGTATTCCGGCTGGCCGGCACGAGGCTTTGCGCCTGCTACGGCCGCGAGCTCAAGGGATTTTCCTTTCCATCGCTGTGGCGCGAGAAGGACCAGCGGCTCGTCTCGCGCCTGATCCATGGCGTGTTCGAGCAGAAATCGGTCGTGCTCATCAGCTATGAGGGCTTCAGCCGCAACGGGCGCTCCAATAAGTTCGAACTGCTTGCCCTGCCGCTGGACGGCGGCGTCGAAAATCCGCGCTGCCTGGGCGTCATCAGCGCCGTGGAGAAACCCTTCTGGCTGGGTGCCGATCCGATCACCGATGCGTTGATCGATTCAATCCGCGTCATAGATCCGGAGAAGGAGCTTCTGAACAATCGCCCGGCGATCGATGTTCCCTCGCTTGTTCCCGAAGAACTTGGGGCACCCGAGACGATCTCGGCGCTCGGCCGGGTGCGTCGCATCCGTCATCTCGTCGTCTTCGATGGCGGGCGCGAGGAATAGTCCGCTGTTTTTTGAGACCTGATGCACGTCGCCCAAAACTGCGCGGCGGTTTTGGCACCACGGCCTGCAAAAAGGAAAACGCTGGAGCGCCCGCTTTTCCCCTTTGTTAACCCGCTTTGTTGTACTTCTGTGATGAAGTTCCTCGCATCGGCGCGCGGGATGCCAAACGGGGTGTAGGCAGTCATGAGGTCAGCGGCGGTCGACTATGCGCCGTCCCAAGCTGAAAGGCGAAACTTTCAGCGCGTCCGGGTTAAAATTTACGGACGCTTCATGCTGGAAGACCGCACCGAACATCCCTGCCAGGTCGTCGACATGTCACCGGGCAATGTTGCGTTTCGCACCGACCGCATCGGCATGCCCGGCGAAAAAATCATCGCCTACATCGATCATATCGGCCGCATCGAAGGCGTCGTCACACGCACCCTGCAGGACGGTTTCGCGATGACCGTCATTGCGTCGGATCGCAAGAAGGACAAGCTGGCCGCGCAATTGACCTGGCTGGCCAACAAGCATGAACTCGACCTGCCGGAAGATCGCCGCCACGAGCGCGTCGCACCGCGCAATCCGACAAGCGTGCTGCAGCTCACCGACGGCCGCCAGTACCAGTGCCGCATCATCGACCTTTCGCTCTCCGGCGCCGCTGTCGAAATCGACGTCAAACCGGCGATCGGCATCCAGGTCATGCTTGGCACCATGCGCGGGCAGGTCGTGCGTCATTTCGAGGACGGCGTCGCCATCGAATTCGCTGTGATCCAGCGTCCCGAAACGCTTGATTCCGAATTCAACACGTCACGCGCCTGAGCAGGCCCGACAGCAACATTCCAGGACCGGCCCTTGCGGCCGGTTTTTTGTTTCTGGGAGCGCTCCGCGCCCGAGGTGGGGAGCCTTCAGATCCAAACGAATTAATACTCAAATGATTCAAATTTTACGTTTATTCTATTGGAGTTTTACTCAATATCTACTTCGCGCTTTTGCGTCAAATAAATCCACACGTGGCAATGTCTCCTTCGAACGGGGAGACTACAACAATGAAGAAAACGAGGGGCAAGCTGTTGCTGGCGGCAATGGCGATGCAGCTTTCCGCTTGGGGATCAGCATATGCCGCGGGACCGGCCTATATGCACACCGGTGGACGCACCACCCAGCCTGTTGGTCACTATGAGTTCTGCCAGCGCATTCCCGGCGAATGCAGCGAACGGACCCCCAGGGGTGCGCCGGTCGAACTGACCCGCAAGCTGTGGGCGACGATCGTCAACATCAACAATTCGGTCAACACCCGCATCAAGCCGCGCACCGACATGGAAAACTACGGTGTCGAGGAATATTGGGCCTATCCGGCCAATGGCTATGGCGATTGCGAGGATTACGCGCTGGAAAAGCGCCGCGAGTTGATGGATGCGGGCGTCCCCGCCGGCAATCTGCTGATGACGGTGGCGCGCCAGCCGAATGGCGACGGCCACGCGGTGCTGACCGTGCGCACCAGCCTCGGAGAATTCATCCTCGACAATCTTGAGACCAAGGTCCTGTCCTGGACGGACACCGACTACACCTATCTCAAGCGCCAGTCGGACCAGAATTCCGGCGTTTGGGTGACGATCAATGACGGCCGCTCCGACGCGGTCGCCAGCGTCCGCTGATTTAACAGAGATCAAGCGCGCCGCGTGAATGCGAGGCGCTTCAGGAG
>NZ_RZQE01000656.1:0-2628 GCF_004022955.1 Mesorhizobium sp. M7A.F.Ca.US.002.01.1.1
CCCGAGCGGCCAGCCGCGACATCACCGCCGAGGTGTAGCCCGAGCCGGTGCCGATCTCGAGCACGCGGTTGCCCTGCTCGATGGTGAGTGCGGCGATCACCGCCGCCTGCATGTCGGCGCCTTCGATCGCCTCGCCGCATTCGATCGGCAGCATGCGGTCCGACCAGGCGATCTGATGGAACTGGGCCGCCAGGAAGCCGCGCCGCGGCGTCGCCTCGAAGGCCGCGATCAGCGCCTTCGGCACAGTCCCCCGGCCGCGCAGACGCAGCAGAAAGGCGGCAAAACCTTCGCGGTCGTCGATCGGGAGGCCCTGGTTCATGCGAGCGCCTTGCTCAGTTGGTCACGGATTTCATGGGCGGTAAGGTCGAGCTGCAGCGGCGTCACCGACACCAGCCGGTTGCGCAAGGCGTAGAGGTCGGTGCCTTGCTTGCCTTCGACCGGCTCGCGGCCGAAACGCAGCCAGTAGTAAGGCAGGCCGCGCCCGTCACGGCGCTCGTCGACCCACAGGGAGTGCACGAGCTTGCCCTGCGAGGTGACCACCGTGCCTGCGACTTCCTCGGGCGTGCAGTTGGGAAAATTGACGTTGAGCAGCACGCCGTCCGGCAATGGCGTCGCGACAAGTTTCTTCAGCAGCGCCGGCGCCAGCGCCTCCGTCGTCTCGTAGGGCACGACGCGATCTTCGCCGACATAGCTGTACCCCTGGCTGAGCGCGATCGAGCGAATGCCGAGCAGCGCGCCCTCCATGGCGCCGGCGACGGTGCCGGAATAGGTGACATCGTCGGCGATGTTGGCGCCCGAATTGATGCCGGACAGGATCAGGTCGGGTGCGCCAGGCAGGATCTTCTTGACGCCCATGATGACGCAATCGGTCGGCGTGCCGCGCACGGCAAAATGCTTCTCGCCAATCTTGCGCAGCCGCAGCGGCTCCGAGATCGACAGCGAATGCGCATAGCCGGACTGGTCCTGCTCGGGCGCCACCACCCAGACATCGTCGGACAGCGTACGTGCGACGCGTTCGAGCGACGCCAGGCCCTCGGCATGAATGCCGTCGTCATTGGTCAGGAGGATACGCATTATTTCGCTTCGATCTTTTCCAGACCGCCCATGTAAGGCCGCAGCACTTCAGGAATGGTTACGCTGCCATCCTCGTTCTGGTAGTTTTCGATGACGGCGATGAGCGCGCGGCCGACGGCTGTGCCCGAGCCGTTGAGCGTGTGGACGAAGCGGTTGCCCTTGCCGTCCTTGTCCTTGTAGCGGGCGTCCATGCGGCGTGCCTGGAAATCGCCGCACACCGAGCAGGACGAGATTTCGCGATAGGCGTTCTGGCCGGGCAGCCAGACCTCGATGTCATAGGTCTTGCGTGCGCCAAAACCCATGTCGCCGGTGCACAGCGTCATGGTGCGGAACGGCAGGCCGAGCCGTTTCAGCACTTCCTCGGCGCATTGCGTCATCCGCTCATGCTCGGCAAGTGACGATTCCTGATCGGTGATCGACACCAGCTCGACCTTGTAGAACTGATGCTGGCGCAGCATGCCGCGCGTGTCGCGCCCGGCCGAACCCGCTTCCGAACGGAAGCACGGCGTCAGCGCGGTGTAGCGCAGCGGCAGTTTTTCATGCGCGGTGATCTCTTCCCGCACCAGGTTGGTGAGCGGGACTTCGGCGGTGGGGATCAGGCCAAGCCTGCCCTCCCCGTGCGGCGTGAAGAACAGATCTTCCTCGAACTTCGGCAATTGGTTGGTGCCGAACAAAACATTATCCTTGACCATCAACGGCGGGATCACTTCTTCGTAGCCGTGTTCGGTCGTATGCAGGTCCAGCATGAACTGGCCGAGCGCGCGCTCCATCCGCGCCAGTCCGCTTTTCAGCACCGTAAAGCGCGAGCCCGACAGCTTTGCCGCGCGCTCGAAATCCATCATGCCGAGCGCTTCGCCGATCTCAAAGTGCTCCTTCACCCAGTTCGGCCGCGTCGGTACCTTGCCGACGATGTGCTTGACGACATTGTCGTGCTCGTCCTTGCCGACAGGCACGTCGTCGAACGGTACGTTGGGCAGCACCGCCAGCGCATCGTTCAGCGCCTTGTCGAGCTCGCGTTCGCGCGCCTCGCCGTTCTGGATGAAGACCTTGATCTCGCCGACTTCGGCTTTCAGCGTCTCGGCCAGGGCGGCATCGCCCGAACGCATGGCGTTGCCGATCTCCTTCGACGCGGCATTGCGGCGCTCCTGCTTGGTCTGTAGCTCGGTAACGTGTTCGCGCCGCGCCTCGTCCGAGGCGATCAGCCCGCCGACCGTGGACTGCGCCTCGTCAGCCGACCACGAGCGCTTCACCAGCGCCTCGACAAGGGCCTTCGGGTTGTCGCGAATCCATTTGATGTCAAGCATGGTTTGAACGCTCCGGGGTAGCATGTCGCCCAAAGTGCGCAGCGGTTTGGGACAACGACATGCTTCAAACAAAAGTGAAACGCATCGCTTTCAGTGCGATGCGTTTCAGCCAGAGGGCGTAAACCGCATCCTCGATCGATGCAAGATGGGGCATGGGGAACGCAAGCATGCGATCACGCTTTGACGCGCTTTCGGCTGAGGGCGGAGGAGAGCCTGAAATGAAAAACCCGCCTCTACGGCGGGGGGCCGG
>NZ_RZQE01000657.1:0-2625 GCF_004022955.1 Mesorhizobium sp. M7A.F.Ca.US.002.01.1.1
TCGTAGACCTGATAGGGATCGAACAGGAAATCCTTGCGCAGCGCCGGCAGCGCGACGGCGGCTCGCGCCCGGGTGAGAAATTCCGGCGCGCCCTGGAAGGACGGTGCGTCGGTCAGCACCGAAAGACAGGCAGCGCCACCCTTGGCATAGGCCTGCGCCAGCGCCGGCGGATCGAAATCGGCGCGGATCAGCCCCTTGGACGGGCTTGCCTTCTTGATCTCGGCGATCAGCGCAAAGGCGCCGGATTTGCGCTTTGCTTCGAGCGCGGCAAGAAAGCCGCGCGGTGCGTCGGCGTCCTTGGCTCGCGCCTTGATTTCGGCCAGCGGCACACGTGCCTTTGCCGCCGCGATCTCGTCGCGCTTGTAGGCCTCGATCTTGCGAAGAATGTCAGACACGTTTTACCCGTTCGAAATCTCGACCAGCCTGTCGAGCACTTGCAGGGCCCGGCCGCTGTCGATGGCTTGCGCGGCGAGCGCGATGCCGTCGGCAAGCGTCGTCGCCTTGCCCGCCACCACCAGGCCGGCGCCGGCATTCATCAGCACGGTGTCGCGATAGGCGCCGGCAGCGCCGCCCAACATATCGCGCAAGGCTTTGGCATTGTAGTCCGCATCGCCGCCACGCAGTTCGTCCCTGCTGTGGCGCGGCAACCCGACCGCTTCAGGCGTCAGGGTGAAGCTGCGGATCTCGCCGCCGATCAGTTCGGCGACCTGCGTCTCGCCGGTGGTGGTGATCTCGTCATAGCCGTCGCCATGAGCAACCCAGGCATGCTCCGCACCCAGTGCCTTCAGCGTCTCGGCAACCGGCAGGATCCATTCCGGCAGGAACACACCGACCAGCTGCCGCTTGACGCCAGCTGGATTGGAGAGCGGCCCGAGCAGGTTGAAGATGGTGCGGGTGCCGAGTTCGACGCGGGTCGGACCGACATGTTTCATCGCTGGATGGTGCGCGGGCGCGAACATGAAACCAATGCCAGCCTCGTGGATGCAGCGGCCGATGAATTCGGGCGAGATGTCGATCTTGACGCCGAGCGCAACCAGCACGTCGGCGGCTCCTGTCAGCGAGGACAGGCCACGATTGCCGTGCTTGGCAACCGGCACACCACTGCCGGCGATGACAAAGGCCGATCCCGTGGAAATATTGACGCTGTGGGAATTGTCCCCGCCGGTGCCGACGATATCGATGGCGCCGTCCGGCGCGTCGACTTGCAGCATCTTGGCCCGCATGGTGGCGACGGCGCCGGAAATCTCGCTCACCGTCTCGCCGCGCACGCGCAGCGCCATCAGGAAACCGCCGATCTGGCCGGGGGTCGCATCACCCGACATGATGATGTCGAAGGCCTCGCGCGCTTCCTCGAAGGAAAGCGCGCTACCGGTCGCGATCTTGGCGATATGGGTTTTCAGCGCGCTCATCTTGTCGAGGCTTGGGCGACGGCGGCCTGGTCGACGCGAACGTCGTACTGCGTCTGCAACTGCGCCACCAATTGGTCGAGCAGGTCGTCCGACATGCCGGAGGTGAAGGATTTCTGTGCGTCATCCGGCACCGAGCTGGCATCGGCCCCGGCGGGCTCGAACACTTCGGCGACCTTGTACAGTATCTGCCCGTCGCCGGTAGGCGAGGGGATCAGGCCGGTACCGCCTTCGCCGACTCCGAACATCGCTGCGGCACCTTCCTTGCCGAAATCGACGTCGTCAGCCTCGCGCTTGACACCGCGCTTGGTCTGCTTTTCCAGCTTCAGTTCGCTGGCAATGACATCGAGCGTTGCGCCGGCCTTGAGCCGCTTTTCCAGCTCGTCAGCCTTGGCGGCGAGCCGCTTGCTTGTTTCCGCCGCCGTCCAGTCGGCCACGACTTTCTGACGAACCTCATCCAGCGTGCGGTCGCGAGCCGGCGTGATGGACGCCACCTCATAGAAGACGAAGCCGTTGTCGGCTGTGGTCAAGGCATCGTTTTCCGTGTTGGGTTCGGCGTCGAAGACGGCTTTGATCAGCTCCGGCGATTGCGGCAGGTCCTTGACGATGCTTGCATCTGGCCGCAGTCCACTGCGATCGATGGCATCGATGGTGACGACCTTCAGCTTCAGCTTGGCCGCGGCGTCGGCCAGCGAACTGCCGGCGGCGCGGGTGTCATCGTAATTGTCGCGCACGTCCAGAAGGATGCGGCTTGCCTCGCCCAGCGCCAGATCCTTGCGGATCTGGTCGGACACCTCGGCCAGCGGCTTCACCACTTCGGGCTTGATCTCGGTGACACGCAGCAGCACCGGACCGAAGGCGCCCTGCACGACCTGGCTGACTTCATTGGCGTTAAGCGCGAAGGCGGCGTCGGCGACCGCCTTGTCGGCGATCTTGTCCTTGGCAAGCGTGCCGAGCAACGTGTCGGCCGGGGTCTTGCCTTCCGCCGTGACCAGCTTGTCGAAAGTGGCGCCTGCCTTGAGCGAATCGAGCGCGGCCTTGGCCGCATCCGGCGTCTTGAACACGAGCTGCTCGATGGTGCGCAATTCCGGCGTGGTGTAACGCGCCTTGTTCTTGTTGTAGTCGTCGCTGACCTGTTGGTCGGTGACGGCGGTCGGATCCATGATGTCGACCGGCTCGAGGCGGACATAGGAGAATTTGCGGTATTCGGGTGCCGCCT
>NZ_RZQE01000658.1:0-2614 GCF_004022955.1 Mesorhizobium sp. M7A.F.Ca.US.002.01.1.1
CGATTATGCTGACCCCAAGGGAACTTTCGATCAGTTCGCCTCAGTTTGTCGAAGGCGCTTAATGTGTCGCGGCCGAGATGTTTTGGTTGACGCTAAAAAAGTTGGTCGGGTCGTATTTGCTTTTCACTTCCGCAAGCCGTCTGTAGTTTTCGCCGAATGAGGCGCGGATAACTTGGTCCGCGGGCTCGCTCTGAAAGTTCAGAAGGTGCATTCCGCTCGAATGCGGCTCGAACGCATCATACATCGCGCGTACCCAGGCAATATGCCTTTCGCTTTCGGCCGGATCCACCCACTGCGCGGTCATTCCTATGTTGTATTCCGCGCCGCGCTGGGCGAAGGCGGATTCAGCGCGACTGATCCTGCCTGGCGCGCCGCCATAGAACTCTACGATGCAGGCCGAAAGAGGCGACTTCATCCGATTTCCATGCTCGACAAGCAGGTCTATGATCGTGTCGGTAAGTTGCGGAACGAAGCTCGCCTTCCAGAAATTGTGGGTCCCGTCCGGGAAAGCGCCGTCAAGCAGCTTCTGCATCGTCGGGAAGGGCATTAGCTGGATGGCATCGAGCATTGGGGGACCGAAAGCTCGCAGCGGCGCCAGCACACGTGCGCCTTCTACCACGTCACCGCACCAGCATGCGATTACGCCGACCGCCGGCATACCGTCCGGCGTCGTCAGCATGGCCGCGTAGGCAGTCAGTTCCTCCGGTGCCGTGGCCATGAAGTCACGATAGAAGCGCAACACCTCACCGGACTTGTCGCGTGCGTGAACGATCAGGCCGCCGAGCACTGAAGATATTTGCTGCGCTCGGAAGGTGAAGCAGGTGACGATGCCGAAATTACCGCCGCCGCCGCGCAAAGCCCAGAACAGGTCTGGGTGTTCTTCCATGCTGGCCGTCAGCAGGTTGCCCTCCGCTGTCACCAGCTCAAACGAAATCACATTGTCGCAGCTCAGTCCGTGCTTGCGCACCAGCCAGCCTACGCCGCCGCCGAGCGTCAGACCGGCAACGCCGGTCTTAGAGACGACGCCGACCGGCACCGCCAACCCATGCAAATGCGTCTCTCGGTCGAGATCGCCAAGCGTCGCGCCGCCCTGAACTCGCACGGTCTGGGTCTTGGCCTCAACCATCACGCCACGCATGGCGGAGAGGTCGATCACGATGCCGTTGTCGCAGAGCGCGCGCCCGGCGACATTGTGACCGCCCCCACGCACCGCGACAAGAAGGTCGTTTTTAGAGGCGAATTTCACTGCGTGGATTACATCAGCAACACCGAGGCAGCGTGCGATGAGTCCAGGGTGTCGATCAATTGCCGCGTTCCAAATACGGCGTGCCTCGTCGTAATCGGCATCAGCGAGCCGGATAAGGCGGCCAGCCAACCCCGAAGCGAACTCATCGATGAGGTCGGCGCCAATCGGCATGCCATTGCGACTTTGAAGCTGCGTCTCTAACATATCCTCCTCCTCAACTTCTCACCGCGTAAGCTCAAGCCTCGCGATGAGAAGTAGCATAACACCAGTTGGCGGGCCTCGCCGAAAACACCTTCGATCCGATAAGTGGCGCTCGGTGCGGAATGGCCGCTTTTGCCAACTGGATTCTAGGAAGTTGCCAGTCGGCTCGCGGCCCCATGACAGTCACACCAAGCAACGGAGAGGCGCACGCCACCAGCCGAGCAGCTCGCACACCACGGTATACCTCGACTAACGTAACACCGCCGCCGGTTGCGGCGTAACATCTGGGTGGATATCGACTATCTGTGACAGGGTAGCGTCAGTCCTAAACCTTGAGGTGACAGGGCCGCAGAGTAGCGAGCCATCGGGCAAAAATTGAAAGGCCGGAAGGGTTGCCGTACGGGTTTACCAAGGCAACGACGCTAGGTCTGTTCGCGGACGGTGGAACAAAAACCGCGCTGTCGAGATTCGGTCGTTGCACTGTTCCCATTCGGTGCTTTCCCCATGAGAACTGCCCACTGGCCTGACGGCTGGCGGGCTTTTTTGTATCAGCGGAACCTTATTACTCATGCTCAGTTCTTGGCGGCAGCGCCCCGCACGCTGCTGGCCAAGGAAAGGCAACCCTTGGCCGGGCCCGCATCGGTCCTCACCCAAGCGGTGCGGGCCCACTGTCGATGCTGCCGAGCCCGTCTTCACACCCTTGGGCGTATCTTTCGAACAGTTCCACCTTTTCTGGATAAGGAAGGCGGTGTAAACGCTGGCAACCTTCGCACCGATAGTGGGCGGCAACGATGAACCAACGCCCTGGCTTGGTGAACTCGTTTCCACATCCGGGGCATTTGAGTGTCATCTCAACCGAAGATAGTTTCTGGGAGAGCGGCATCAGGTCGCGTAACTCAAACTGCCGACGCCAGAATCAGCGTTATCCCCACCACCGTCGACGCATAGATCGTGGCTAAAGCACGATCGGTCGAGGAATACTCGGCGGGTGTGCGAGGCCGGCGAAGTCGGGGCCTCGGAATGTTTCGGTGCCCACGGGACGTTGGCGGAAGCGTTGTCATTGCAAGCGCGCAAAGATAGACGCTGGGCTATATCGGCGGCGATCAGAGAATAGTCCGCCACCAATTTCGACCTGTCCGAGACAATGGAGATTTCACGTTGCAACAT
>NZ_RZQE01000659.1:0-2607 GCF_004022955.1 Mesorhizobium sp. M7A.F.Ca.US.002.01.1.1
AGTCCTTTGACTGCGACATGGAGCGGCTGGTCGAGGCCGGCGATCATTCGATCCTCATCGGCCGCGTCCGCGATTTCGAGCACAATTCCGCGCAGCCGCTCGGCTATTGCCGCGGCGCCTATGTTGCACCCGGCCTCAGCCAGGACGCGCTGGCCGCCACCCAGCCCGGCACCGATGTCGGCGCCATCCTCGAAAATGGTGGCCGGATCCTGTTCGTGGAAACGACGGACGGTTTTGAACTGCCGCGCGGCCGAGGGTTGGGTTCGGCAGGCGATGGCAATAGTCTGCGTGGACTGCTTGCGGCAAAGGCCATCGAGGCCCAGCTCGGTTTCCTGTTCGCCGTCTGGGACGACGCCGGACCTGTTTCGCGCACGCATGTCTACTATCGCGGCACGTTCGACGTGCCCGCTTCCAGCGATCGCGGCATTCGGCTCATCGAGATCGACGCGATCGAAGGATTGAAGATCGCCGATCCGGCGATCCGCTCGATGCTCACGCGCTATATCAGGGAATGCTCGGTAGATGCATTCGGCGTCTATGTCGGCAACGATGTCGAAGGCGAGGTCCGGCCGCTCGCCAGACCCAGCGCTTCCACCGTCAATACAGGTGCCCACGGATGAAATTCTCGCTCTTCGTGCATATGGAACGGTCGGATCTGGCCAAGCCGCATTCCGAGCTTGTAACCGAGCTCGAAGAACTGGTCCTGATGGCCGAACAGGCATGCTTCGAGACCGCCTGGATCGGCGAGCATCACGGCATGGAATTCACCATCTCGCCCAATCCCTTTATCAACATCGCCTATCTCGCCGCCAAGACCAGCCGTATCCGCCTCGGCACCGGAACCGTGATTGCGCCCTTCTGGCACCCGATCAAGCTTGCCGGTGAAGCGGCGATGGCTGACGTCATCAGCGGTGGCCGGCTGGACATCGGCATCGCGCGCGGCGCCTACAGCTATGAATATCAGCGCATCTTCCCAGGTCTTGACGCCTGGGGCGCCGGCCAGCGCATGCGCGAGATCATACCGGCGATCCGCGGCCTATGGGACGGCGACTTCGAACTCTCCGGCGAGTTCTGGCAATTCCCCGCCACCACCTCCTCGCCCAAGCCGCTGCAGAAACCCTACCCGCCGATCTGGGTGGCGGCCCGCGACCCGAACTCGCACGATTTCGCCGTCGCCAACGGATGCAAGGTCCAGGTAACGCCGCTGGCTTCCGGCGATGACGAGGTGACGAGCCTGATGCAGCGCTTCAACGCCGCCTGCGCCGCGCATCCCGAGATCGAACGACCGGAAATCATGCTTTTGATGCACACCTTCGTTGCCGACGACGCGGCTGACGCCGATCGCCTGACGCAGGACCTGTCGACTTTCTATTGCCAGTTCGGCGCCTGGTTCCAGAACAAGAAACCAGTGCATCAAGGCATATTGGAGCCGCTGACGCCGGACGAGATCGCGGCCATGCCGCAATACGCGCCCGACAAGATCAGGCAGAACCTGGTGATCGGCGAGGCCGATGAGGTCATCGCCCGGCTGAAGACCTATGAGGCACTCGGCTACGACCAGTATTCGATCTGGATCGACAGCGGGCTTTCGCACGAGCACAAGAAAAAGTCGCTGCAACTGTTCATCGACCGGGTGATGCCGGCCTTCCTTTGATCGCGAGCCCATGACCGACGCCCCCTTCAGGAACTTCATCGACGGCCGCTTCGACGAACCGTCCGCTACTTTCGACAGCGTCGACCCGTCGACCGGGGCGGCCTGGGCCAGGATGCCGGCGGCGAGCGAAGCCGATGTCGACCGCGCCGTCGAGGCGGCGCACCGCGCCCTGCGTTCCGGCCCATGGCGTAGGATGACCGCGACGGCGCGTGGAAAGCTGCTGGTCAAGCTGGGCGACCTCGTCGCCGCCAATGCTGGGCGACTTGCCGAGCTCGAGACCCGCGATACAGGCAAGATCATCCGCGAGACCCGCGCCCAGATCGCCTATGTCGGCGACTACTACCGCTATTATGGCGGGCTTGCCGACAAGCACGAAGGCGCGCATGTGCCGATCGACAAGCCGGATCTCGACGTCACCATCCGCCGCGAACCGATCGGTGTCGTTGCCGCGGTGGTTCCGTGGAATTCGCAGCTCTTCCTCTCGGCCGTCAAGCTCGGTCCGGCGCTCGCCGCCGGCTGCACCATCGTGCTCAAGGCCTCCGAGGATGGCCCGGGGCCGCTGCTCGCTTTTGCCGAACTGGTTCATGAGGCTGGCTTTCCCCCAGGCGTCGTCAACATCCTCACCGGTTTGGGCCATGATTGCGGCCGGCGCCTGACCAGCCATCCGCTGGTTTCGCGAGTCGCCTTCACCGGCGGTCCCTCGACGGCGCGCGCCATCGTCAGGAGCACGGCGGAGAACCTTGCGTACACCACTCTGGAACTCGGCGGCAAAAGCCCGGTCGTCGTCTTTGCCGACGCCGATCTCGACAGCGCCGCCAATGCGGTGGTCGCCGGCATTTTTGCCGCGACCGGCCAGAGCTGCGTCGCCGGCTCGCGGCTGCTGGTCGAGCGTTCGGTCAAGGATGAATTCCTCGCCCGCCTGAAGCGCAAGGCCGAGGCGATCCGCATCGGCC
>NZ_RZQE01000065.1:0-19318 GCF_004022955.1 Mesorhizobium sp. M7A.F.Ca.US.002.01.1.1
GCGCAGGAAGGGATTGGTCGACAGTTCCTCGCCGATCGTCGTCGGCAGCGTCGGCTTGTTCTCGGCGCGCAGCTTTTCGATCCTGGCGGCGCGTTCCTTCAATGCTGAATTGGACGGGTCGACGGTCAGCGCGAAACGGGCGTTGGAGAGCGTGTATTCGTGGCCGCAATAGATGGCCGTTTCAGCTGGAAGTGCAGCCAGCTTCTTCAGCGAATCATACATTACCGGCGGCTTGCATTCGAACAGCCGCCCACAACCCAGCGCAAACAGCGTGTCGGCGGTGAACGCCACGCTCGAGGCCGGCAAATAATAGGAAACGTGGCCGGCAGTGTGGCCGGGGGTGGCGATGACTTCGATCCTTTCATCGCCAAGATGGAGAACCGAGCCGTCTTCGACGGTCTCGTCGATGCCGGGGATCTTGGCCTTTTCGGCCTCCGGGCCGACGATACGCAGCTTGAAGCGCTCCTTCAGCGCCAGATTGGCCTCAACGTGATCCATGTGATGATGTGTGGTCAGGATCATCGTCGGCGTCCAGCCGGTGCGCTTTATCGCGGCCAAGATTGGCGCTTCCTCGGGCGCATCGATGATCGCGGTCTGGCCGCTTTTGGGGTCATGCACCAGCACGCCGAAATTGTCGCTGCGGCACATGAACTGTTCGATTTCGACCGGCATCATATCTCTCCGTTATGGCCGCAGACATAGGGCGCTTGCGGGTCGATGTCATCCCGGATGTCGAATGACATTCCCGGAATGTCGGGTCGTCGCGGCCTTTTGTTGAAACCTGGCGACATCACGGCTACATCCCTGCCATGCATTCCGACATCGTCGATCTTCGCTCGTTCTATTCGACAACGCTCGGCCGGTTCGCCGAGCGTTCGATCACCATGGCGTTGTCGTCGATATGGGCGGCCGTTCCCAACGAGCGGCTGGTTGGTCTGGGCTACACCTTGCCGTGGCTGGAGCGGTTCGGCAGCGACGCCGAGCGGGTCTTCGCCTTCATGCCGGCAACGCAAGGCGCGGTGGTGTGGCCGGCGACGGGGCCGACGGCGACGGCACTGGTCTTCGACGAGGAACTGCCGCTGGTCGATTCCTGCATCGACCGCATGCTGCTCGTCCATTCGCTCGAACATGTCGAGAACCCGCGTGAGACGCTGAACGAGATCTGGCGCGTGCTGTCGCCGGCCGGCCGGGTGGTCATCGTCGTGCCCAACCGGCGTGGTGTCTGGGCGCGCTTCGAGCACACCCCATTCGGCAACGGCCGGCCTTTTTCGCGCGGCCAGCTTACGGAATTGCTGCGCGAGGCCAATTTCACGCCCGCAGCCTGGTCCGATGCGCTGTTCTTTCCGCCATCGCGGCGCCGTTTCATGATGCGCTTCCACAATGTACTGGAGCGCGCCGGCCGGCGGCTGTGGCCGATCTTTTCCGGGGTCATCGTGGTCGAGGCGCAGAAGCGGCTCTATCAAGGCGTGCCGGTGGCGCAGCGCGCATCGCGCCGCGTCTTCGTGCCGGTGCTGTCGCCGCATGGCGCCACCCGGCTTGGCCGTCACAAAGCGGATGCCAAGCCCTTGGCTGCGCGGGTGACGGCTTCGTGATCGCGGCAAGCGTGCCTGACGTCGTTTCCCTGCCTATCTGTCGCAAGCAGACCGACAGCCCATCCGGCAGCCCATACGAACGCCTGTCAAGTTTCTCCATCCGGTTGCAGCACTGACGCAAGGACCTCGGCCATGGCTGATCAACCGGACAATGCCGCCGCCGTTCAGCCGGTTGCCGTGGCGGTCGAGGCCAGCAGCCTGCACGATCAGGTGATGACGATCCGGCGGGCGCTTGCGGGATCGCCGGTTCGCAGATGGTTGCTGTGGACATCGGTCGGCATCATGGCCGTGATCATCGCAACGTCGATCGGCCAGGTTCTGCTCAACCGCTGGAACCAGCCTTTCTACGATGCGCTTGCCCGCCGCGACATGGCGGCCTTTTTGCACCAGCTCCTCGTCTTCGCGGCCATAGCCGGGGGACTTCTGGTGCTCAATATCGGCCAGACCTGGCTCAACCAGATGATCAGGCTCAAGCTGCGCGAGGCGCTGACGCTGGATCTGATCGATCAATGGATGCGGCCGGCGCGCGCCTTCCGGCTGGCCAATGCCGGCGCCATCGGCGTCAATCCCGACCAGCGCATGCAGCAGGACGCCGCGCATCTGTCCGATCTGTCAACCGATCTCGGCGTCGGCCTGCTGCAGTCGTGCATCCTGCTCGTGTCCTTCGTCGGCGTGCTGTGGGAGCTGTCCTCGGGCTTCGTGTTCCACATCGGCGGGACCTCGCTGGCCATACCTGGCTATATGGTCTGGGCCGCCATCCTTTACGCCGGCATCGCCTCCTGGCTGAGTTGGCTGGTCGGGCGGCCGCTCATCCGCCTGAACAGCGACCGCTATACACGCGAAGCCGAGCTGCGCTCCTCGATGGTGCGCGTCAACGAGAATGTCGATGCCATTGCGTTGTATCATGGCGAGGCCGACGCCAGGCGGCGGCTCGAACTCGATCTCGGCACGGTGCTCGGCGCCATGCGGCGCATCTACACCGCCCAGATCAACCTGTCCTGGGTGACCGACACCTATGGCTGGATCACCGTCGTGGCGCCCATACTGGTTGCTTCGCCCGTCTATTTCTCAGGTGATATCAGCTTTGGCGGGCTGATGATGGCGGTCGGCGCATTCAACCAGGTCCACTCCTCCTTGCGCTGGTTCATCAACAACATCGGCAGCATTGCCGATTGGCGCGCCACGCTGATGCGCGTGGCCGATTTCCGCATCGCGCTCGATGAAACCGATGCGCTGCACGACACCGAAAAGCGCATCGCCTTCGGCCAAAACGTCAGTGGCAGCCTGACTTTCGAGAAGCTCGAAGTGGCCTCGCCGGAGGGCTGCACCAGGCTCGCCGACCCGCATGTCGAAATCCGCCCCGGCGAGCGCGTCATGATCACCGGCGATCCCGGTGCGGGCAAGACGCTGTTCTTTCGTGCCATTGCCGGCCTGTGGCCATGGGGAAGCGGCCGGATCGGCCTGCCGGCGGGAGAAACCCCCATATTCGTGCCGCGCGTGCCTTATTTTCCGGTCGGCACATTGCGCGAAGTCCTCGATCACCCGAACGGCCCCGCGCCGGCGGACGATGCCGACATTTCGGCGGTGCTGGCCGAGGTCGGTCTGGGACGGCTATCCTCATCGCTCGACCGCGCCGGGCGTTGGGACCATGAGTTGGGCGATGACGAACAGCGCTCGCTGGCCTTCGCCAGGCTCGCGTTGCGGCAGCCGAAATGGGTGATCATCGACGAGGCGCTGGATGCATTCGACGGCCCATCGCTAAGACGCGTGCTGTCGATGCTCGAGAAGCGTTTGCCGGCGACAGCGATCCTCAACATCGGGCGCGGCCAGCACAACAACCACTTCTTCCCGCGCGCGTTGACGATCGTCAAGGATTCCGGTGCGCCAGCGCTGAAGCCCGCCCGCGTCAGAGCCGGCGCGATCGAACCGCCGCCAGTCGCCGCCCGCCGCAAGAAATGAGCTGATATCCGGACGGGGAAGCAAAGCTTTATTTTGCCGTGATCGCGAGGGAAGCTCTTCGGGAGAACAACCTGGTGACGGCCATGCTTGATGCTCTGCGCCTGCTTGCCTGTCTTGCCTGCGCCCAGGCTGCTCCCGCCGCCTCGCCGCGGGATGCGCTCGCCGTCGACGTCGAGCTGGTGCTGGCAGTCGACATCTCGCTGTCGATGGACGAGAAGGAGTTCGCGCTGCAGCGCGCCGGTTATGTCGAGGCGCTGCGGCATCCCGACTTCATCAAGGCTGTTCGCGCCGGCGCCACGGGCCGCATAGCGCTGACCTATTTCGAGTGGGCCGGCACGGTGCGCGACGACGCGGTCATCGGCTGGCAGATCATCGATAGTGCCGAGAGCGCCAACAGCTTTGCCGACGAGGTCGCGGCGCGCCCGTTCCGCAGCTTTCGCGGCACTTCGATTTCCGGCGCGCTGGCCTTCGGTGCCGAGCTTTTCGACCGCACGTCTTTCCAGGGCGAACGTAGCGTCATCGACATTTCGGGCGACGGACCGAACAATATCGGGCCGCCAGTCACCGCGACGCGTGATGCGGCGACTGCCAAAGGCATCGTCGTCAACGGCCTGCCGATCCTGATCAGCCCGTCGCCCACCTTCAGCCATCTCGACCAGTATTACGCGCAGTGCGTGACCGGCGGGCCCGGTTCCTTCGTGCTGCCCATCTATGCCGCCGCGGAGTTTTCGACAGCCATCCGGCGCAAGCTGATCCTCGAAGTGAGCGGCATTCGGGACAAGGCGAGAATCACCCCCGTCGACGCGGCCAAGCCGATAGACTGCCTGCAGGGCGAACGGGACAGGCGGTTTTTATCGGATCCGTATTTTCCCGAACTTGACCGCTGAGCTCTCGATAGTGCGGTTCACGCAATCCGGAGGGAAAACCGTTCCACGATTTTCCTGGAGTTGCTCTGGGTTCAGGCGAGCCGGGCGCCACATTGGTTGCGAAACTCGTTGGAGAGATCGCGGCGCCAGCGTCGGCCATGGACATAGCCTTGCATCAATTCCGGCAGCGAGTAGCCAAGCGCTTTCGACGATCGGTTGGCCATATAGCCCTGGAATGCCTCCGGTATCCTGCCTCGCAGGATATCGGCGATGAGCTGCCGCGAGATCATGTAAGGCGGAATGTGCGGGTAGGCGTGGGCAATATGAGGATGTTTGCCCATCAGGTTCGCATAGGCCTCGACATAGCCGTCACGGCGGCCGGAAATCGAGTTCTCCGAATTGTATTTCGTCCAGTCGAGGTCCTCGGACAGTTGCGCACCGAAGCGCCGGGCAAGGCGCAGCAGCAATTCGCGATCCTGCATGCGGGTGATGTCGCTGTCGTAGCCGCCGATGGCCAGCAAGGCTTCACGGCGAGCAGTGATCGCGGAGCCGGCGATGAAGATGGTCTGCCCAACCAGCGTCCGCTCAAGCATTGCGGGGCTCACGAATGCCTCTGGGTTGGCGCAGTTTGTGATGCGATTGCCCTTCAGGGACACGAACGAACTGATCAGCACTTGCAGTGCAGGATTTTCATCGAACCAGGTCAGGGTTCGTTCAAGCCGGTGCGGCAAGTAGATGTCGTCGGAATCGAGGAACGTCACCAACGGTGCCCGCGCCCGCTCGATGCCGGCATTCCTGGCGGCGTTGGCGCCTCGCCATTTCGCCCCGACATAGATCAGCCGCGGGTCCTGGATGCGGGCCAGCGCCGCTTCGGTCCCATCGGTCGAACCATCGTCGACGACAATGTGCTCAAACCTCGACATGCTCTGGGAGAATACGCTTTCCACGGCGCGCAACACTGTTTCGCGTCGGTTGTGGGTCGGCGTAATGACCGTGATGAGAGGTACTGGATCGATCCCGGCCATGTCTGTCAGCTGTTTCCTGCGCAGGGTTGCGCGTCTGTCCAGGACTTTTCGATTTTCAGAACGGTCGAATGGATTGGACTTCCCTTTCTCTACACCACATCACAGTCGGCGCGACGCTATAAAAAACGACTGCCCCTGTCACCCACCGTGCCGGTACTCAATCCAGGCGAGACAACGAATCCCCGCTCTTAGCGTTCCAATTGCAACAGCACCGCCGCACATAGCATTACGAATCACCGTGGAAGCAACCCATCATGACAGATAGCATACATCCCATTACCTCAGACGTAATCGCTTAGCGCTCGGCCTTTGGTCAGATTGCCCATGCAGAGGCCGGCAACTCGGCTTCGATGACAAGGGAGTTCAGTCATGGCCGCTTACGCCGTCGCCCATATGCGCCAAGCCACAATGGGTCCGCAGATCGTCGAATATCTGCATAGGATAGATGCCACGCTGGAACCTTTCGGCGGCCGTTTTCTGGTCCATGGCGGCGATGTGGAGGTGATCGAGAACGACTGGCCTGGCCATCTGATCATCATAGAATTTCCCGACAGGCAGCATGTGCATGGCTGGTACAATTCGCCGGCCTACCAAGCGATACTGGCGCTGCGCACGGACAATTCGGAGGCCGATGTGGTGTTCGTCGACGGCGTCGAACATCCGCACAAGGCCACGGATGTTCTGGAGCAATCGCCGGATCAAGGATCAATTGGACGCTGAACTGCGGTTCAAGGAATGGCGGTACAGCGTCTAGCTATGCCCAACATAGTCTGGCACCGTTTCGATTTTGTCGCGAACCATGCCAGTTGCGAAACTGAACTGGCCCCAAAACGCCAAACCATAAAATGCCTGACCGACAATCAGAGAAAAGGGAACCTGCCAAAGCGGCATCCCGGTTTCCCGGGCATGGCCTACGATCCGTCGTGTCGTGCGCCATGACATGGTGAGCCACCGGCTGAAGGACTTGACTATCCGTCGCGTGCGGCTCGGCGAATTGAGCGCAACGAACTTCCGGTCGGCGTCGCGACCTGTAACCAGGGCGCGCCAGTAAAAGAACCGCCAGCCCCGCGGCGAATAGTGATAAACGCGTGCGTTGACATTATGAATTTTGTGGCCTTCCCGCAGCAGTTCGCGCATCAGCAAAGTGCAGGAAACCTTGAAGCCGTTATGTTTTGGAAAAGGGTGGCTGAGGATCCACTCGCGTCGAAACGCTACATTGTTGGCGTTGATCGCTCGCTTCGAGGCAAATCGACCGTCTCCACGGGCCATCGGGAAAAACCAGATCAACGCAAAGGTTCTTGAAAAGAAGTCGTCGTATGAAAGGTATGCGCTGAACCGGTTGCTGAAACCGATGAGATTTCCCGAGCCAAGGCCTTCATCCCAACGCCGATCTCGTCCCAGTCGATCGACTTTGCATTCTCCATTTCGACGACGAGTGAATAAGTTGCGCGTTCTTCGACCATTTTTGCCCCCCCGAGCCGTCAGTGTGGCTATAGCCGCACTAGCCCGCTGTCAAACAGTCGACGCCATTTACACTGGTTCGCGATCGTCATACAGGGCGACTTTGCTCGGCGGCAAACACACTGTTGCTTGGCGAGTCGGGTCTTTGATCGGTGCGGAAATTACCGTTTCAGCAAGAACACTGCCTGCTGGCCGAAGAAATTCCAGAACCACCACGGCATCGACAGGCCGATCTTCTGGCCGGCGGCGTCGAGGGCGGTTGCCTTCTCGACTGTCGCGCCGAGTTCGTCGCACAGATTGACGAAATCGCGGATGGTGCAGAAGTGGATGTTGGGCGTGTCGTACCAGGAATAGGGCAGGTCCTTGGTCACCGGCATGCGGCCGTTGAGGAACAGCGACAGGCGCACACGCCAATGGCCGAAATTGGGGAAGGAGACGATGGCGCGGTTGCCGATCCTGAGCAGTTCGTCGAGCACCAGCTTGGGGTTGCGGGTGGCCTGCAGCGTCTGCGACAGGACGACGAAGTCAAAGCCCTTGTCGGGATAGAATTCGAGATCCTTGTCGGCATCGCCCTGGATGACCGAGAGGCCGCGCGCCACACATTCGTTGACGCCGCGCTGCGACAGCTCGAGTCCGCGGCCGTCGACCTGCTTGGTGTCCTGCAGCAGTTCGAGCAGCGAGCCGTCGCCCGAGCCGACATCGAGCACGCGCGACTGTGGCGGGATGAGGTTGGCGACGACTTCGAGGTCGACGCGCTGGTCGCGGTTGACGCTCATGGCTTCGCCTCCCGCCTGGCGCATGATCCCGATCCGAAAAGCCTGCAATTTTTCCGGGTCATGCGCTGAGCCCTCTCGCCCGGGCGGCCGAGCCGATGAAGCCGTTAATGGCGGCAAACAGTTCCGGCTCGTCGAGCAGGAATGCGTCGTGGCCACGGTCGGTCTCGATCTCGACGAAGGATACCGATGCGCCGGCGGCGTTGAGCGCATGCACGATCGAGCGGCTCTCCTCGGTCGGGAACAGCCAATCCGAGGTGAACGACACCAAGCAGAAGCGGGTTTTCGTGCCGGCGAAGGCATCGGCCAACCGGCCGCCATGGTCTGCGGCGAGGTCGAAATAGTCCATCGACCGCGTCATGTAGAGGTAGGAATTGGCGTCGAAGCGATCGACGAAGGTCATGCCCTGGTGCCGAAGATAGCTTTCGATCTGGAAGTCGGCGTCGAAGCCGAAGGTCAGCGCTTCGCGATCCTGCAGATTGCGGCCGAACTTGCGGTGCAGGGCGGCTTCCGACAGGTAAGTGATGTGGGCGGCCATGCGCGCTACCGCCAGGCCCTTTTCCGGGCGTTTGCCGTGCTCGAAATATTTGCCGCCATGCCAGTCCGGATCGGCCATGACAGCCTGCCGGCCAACCTCATGAAAGGCGATGTTCTGCGAGGAATGGCGCGCGCCGGTGGCGATCGGCAGTGCCGAGAAGACGCGCTCCGGATAGCTCGACGCCCATTCCAGCACCTGCATGCCGCCCATCGAGCCGCCGAGCACGCAAAACAGTTTCTCGATGCCGAAATGGTCGATCAGCATCTGCTGCGCCCGCACCATGTCGCGGATGGTGATGATCGGCAGGTCAAGCCCATAGGGCTTGCCGGTGGCGGGATTGGTCGAGGCCGGGCCGGTGGACCCAAGGCAACCGCCGATGACGTTGGAGCAGATGACGAAGAAACGATTGGTGTCGATGATCTTGCCGGGCCCGATCAGCACTTCCCACCAGCCTGGCTTGCCGGTCACCGGATTGGTGCTGGCGACGTGCTGGTCTCCGGTCAGCGCATGGCAGACGAGGATGGCGTTGGAGCGGGCATCGTTCAGCGTGCCGTAGGTCTGGTAGGCGATCTGGAACGGTGACAGCAGCGTACCGGCGTCCAGCTTGAGCGGCTTGTCGGATCCAAAACGCAAAACCGGGCTCGACGGTTGGTCGACCTCGTTGTTGGTTTTGCGGGCACGCAGAACGGCCATGACATCCATCTCACACTTTGAGCCCACGCATCGCACTCGTCGAAAGTCGATGCCGATACGGGTGTCCGGCCGGCGCGGACAACAAAAAACCGGCATTGCGGTCGCAAAGCCGGTTACAGGATGCAAACGGCCCTTTAGCAAGTTGTTTAACGTGGCTGCAAGCCGACCGGCCAAATCACCACGGAAGTTCGCTCCCCTTCTAGGGCTGTGGCGCGCCGGCGTCAACGGCCTGCCTTGGGCGGGAGGCTGTCGCCTCTCGACATTGCAGGCCACGGCTTGTATTTCCGCTGCGGCTTCCCTCAGGAAGCGTTCTCGACGGATTTTGCGACATGAGCCAGACACCGGACCAGGCACGTCCAACCCCGCGCGCGGGCATCATGGACATAGACGCCTATGTGCCGGGCAAGAGCACGGCGCCTGCCGGCGTCGCCAAGGTCCACAAGCTGTCCTCCAACGAGAACCCGCTCGGGCCCTCGCCGAAGGCGATCGAAGCCGCGCGCGAGATTGCCGGAAAGCTTGACGTCTATCCAGATGGCACCGCCAGGCGGCTGCGCGAAGCGATCGCCGAGGTGCATGGCCTCAACCCGCAGAACATCATCTGCTCCAACGGCTCCGACGAAATCCTCGGCCTGCTGGCGCAGACCTATCTGGCGCCCGGCGACGAGGCCGTCATCACCGAGCACGCCTTCATGGTCTACAAGATCTACATCCAGTCGGCGGGCGCCGTTCCGGTGACGATCAAGGAAACAGACGAGCGCGCCGATATCGACGCCATCCTGGCCGCCGTCACGCCGCTCACCAAGATCGTGTTCCTCGCCAATCCCAACAATCCGACCGGCACCTATGTGCCATTCCAGGAGGTGCGGCGTCTGCATGCCGCACTGCCGAAGAACGTGCTTCTGGTGCTCGACGCGGCCTATGCCGAATATGTTCGCCGCAACGACTATGAGGCCGGCATCGAACTGGTCGGCAGCGCAGAGAACGTGGTGATGACCCGGACCTTCTCCAAGATCGGCCTTGGCGGGGCGCGGATCGGCTGGATGTATGCGCCGATGCACATCGTCGACGCCATCAACCGCGTGCGCGGCCCCTTCAACGTCAATGCGACGGCGATCGAGGCCGGCATCGCCGCCATTCGCGATCGCGCCCATGTCGAGCGCAGCGTGGCGCACAACGAGACCTGGCTGGCCTGGCTGAGTGAGGAATTCACAAAGCTTGGGTTGCGGGTGACGCCCAGCGTCGGCAATTTCATCCTCATTCATTTTCCCGAGGACCAGAAACATTCGGCGGCGGCGGCGGACGACTATCTGACGGCGCGCGGCTATATATTGCGGCGCGTTTCGGGCTATGGCTTTCCCAATGCGCTGCGCATGACCGTCGGCACCGAAGAGGCCAATCGCGGCGTTGTCGCCGCTCTCACGACATTCCTGAAAAGCTAGAAACCATGACATCACCGATGTTTGAAAAGATCGCGCTGGTCGGCATCGGCCTGATCGGCTCGTCGCTGGCCCGCGTCATCCGCCGCGAGGGCCTCGCCCGCCACGTATCCATCTCGACCCGCAGTGCGGCGACGCTGGCACGGGCCGAGGAGCTTGGGCTGGGCGATAGCTATAGCACCGATGCGAGAGAAGCTGTCCGCGATGCCGACCTGGTCATCATTTCGGTGCCGGTTGGATCGTCCGGCGCGGTTGCCGAGGAAATCGCGCCGGCGCTGAAGCCGGGCGCGATCCTCACCGATGTCGGCTCGACCAAGGCGTCTGTCATTGCGCAAGTGCAGCCTTATGTGCCTGAAGGTGTCCATTTCATTCCCGGCCACCCGCTGGCGGGCACAGAAAAATCCGGCCCCGACGCCGGTTTCGCCGACCTGTTCGACAATCGCTGGTGCATCTTCACGCCGCTGCCCGACACCGACCCGGACGCGTTGGAGAGGCTGTCGGAGTTCTGGCGGCGCTGCGGCGCCAACATCGACACGATGGATCCCCAGCATCACGATATGACGCTGGCCATCGTCTCGCATCTGCCGCACATCATCGCCTACAACATCGTCGGCACCGCCGATGATCTGCAGTCAGTGACCAAATCCGAAGTGATCAAATATTCGGCTTCCGGCTTCCGCGACTTCACCCGCCTTGCCGCCTCCGACCCGACCATGTGGCGGGATGTCTGTCTGCACAACAAGGACGCCATCCTCGAAATGCTGGCGCGGTTCTCGGAAGATCTGGCGTCGCTGCAGCGCGCAATCCGCTGGGGCGACGGCGAAAAACTCTTCGACCTGTTCACCCGCACCCGCGCCGTGCGCCGCTCGATCATCGAAGCCGGCCAGGACATCGACGTTCCCGATTTCGGCCGTCAGGCGGTCGAGCACCCCGCGAAGGGCTAGGTCTGTCTCAGGCAGGCCAGGTCTGCGCAACCATGGCCAGCGTCTCGGCTCGGTTCGGCGCCCCAAGCCTGCCGCCGAAGCGCAGGCATTTGAGCGCCGCGGCCGCACTGGCAAACCGCAAAGCCTGCTCGACCGGCATGGCTTCCGCCAGCCCGACGGCGAAGGCGCCGTGAAAGACATCGCCGGCGGCGAGCGTGTCGACCGCCTTGATTTTCGGCGCCGCGACATGGCGCACGCAGCCAGCGCGACGGTCGTGCCACCAACTGCCCGCCGCGCCGCCTGTCACTGCGACAAAAGCGTCGGTGCGGCTGGCGAGATCGGCGCAAGCCGTTTCCGGATCGAGCGCCTGGCCGCAGACGATGCGCGCTGCCGGCTCCGAAGCGATGATGTGCGTAGCGAGCGGCAACAACTGCTCAAGGACCTCCAGCGGCGCGGTGTCGGCATCGAGGATCGCCGGACGGCTGATGGCGCGCGCCGCCTTCAGGGCGAGTGCCGCCGCACCCGGCCAGCGGACATCTACCAGAACGGCATCGAATGCCATGAGGTCGGCGACCGGCAGGACATCGGGATCGGCCTGGGCAAGCCTGTCATAGAACGGCACGATGATGCGCTCGCCATGCGCGTCGACCAGGATCGAGGCCAGCGCCGAGCGGGCACCTCTGACGCGCCGCACGAAGGTGCAATCGACGCCTTCGGCCTCTATGCCGGCGATGAGCTGGTCGGCGACGGCATCGTCGCCGGCACTCGCCCACAGCGATACTTCGGCGCCCAGGCGATGGGCAGCGCAGGCGGCGCTGGTGGCCATGCCCGAGGCGATCTGGACGCCGTCGGAGGCCATGAACTTGCCCTGATGTATGGGCAGCGTCTCGACGCGCAGGATGGTGTCCAGCGTCAATGCGCCAACGCTCAGCAGCTTCACCGGTTTTGCCATGGCTGAGCTATTCGACCGGCTTGATCTTGCCCAGCGGAATGAAGCCGAGCGAGGCCTTGCCCCTGACCACCTTCAGCGGCATGGACGGTTCGTTGCCGAGCACCGCCAGGGCAGAAAAACCCTGCTCGATCTGGCTTTTCTGCTCGGGTATGGCGGTGCCGAGGATGGCCGCCACCGCCTTCGGGTCCTTCAACCTGATCATCAGGTCGGCGTTGACCAGGCCCTCGGCATCGACCGAGAGCGGTCCCGAAACGGTGATGCGCGCCGTCCCCGACGACAGGTCAAGGTTGCGGATTTCGATCGCCTGGCCACGAAGGCTCTTCACCTGCGTGCCGATCAGTGCGACGCCGTTCTTCAATGTCACGTCGCCGCTGGCATCGAGCGCCGGAAGCACGCGCCCTCCAATTGCGTCGGGGTCGACCTCGAGATCGCCGAAACTGCCGAGATAGTCGATATCCTCGCCGTTGGGCTGCAACTGACCTGATGCCTTGCCGGCACTGAACAGTTGCACCGGATCGGTATCGTCGGCCGGATCGGTCTGGCCGGAAAGGCCCTCTGCCTCCAGCGAAATCCGCCGCGGCAGCGGCCACCACAATTTGAAATTGGCCTGCAGATTGTCCCAGTCGATCCACAGCGGCACCATGTCGGGAACGGAGGTCCTGAGCGGGCCGCGCAGATTGGCAACCGGCGACAGAGGCTGGATGATCTGGGCGGCTGCGTTGAAACTGCCGGCCGAGGCCGCAATGTTCTTGGCATCGTCCTCATAGGCGAGGTTGTCGCAGGAGACGGTAAAGCTCAAGGGATAGCCGCTGACCTGGAGATTGGCGCAGCCGGCCTCGACGCCATTCTTGTTGAGCGTGGCAACCGCCTTGTCGGCCTCGCTCCTGACGCGGTCAGCCAGATAGAACCAGCCGCCGCTGTAGAGGGCGAACAGCACGACGATGAATGCTGCAAGCCAGATCAGGCGGCGACGTTTGTTCGGCTGGCGTTCGTCACTTGACGTCATGCTTTGGCTCTCGTTAACGCATGGGTATTGCGGACGGGTAGTCGATTCCGCCAGGTGGACAGACGAATAGTTAGACGGGACGGGCGGAAAAAACACCGGTCCGGGTGCGGTGTTGGCATCTTTTGCAATCAGGCGCGGCGATATGGGCGATTTTTGGGTGTTTGGCTATGGCTCGCTGATCTGGCGGCCGGGATTCGCGCATGTCGAAACACAGCGTGCCCGCCTGCATGGCTACCGGCGCTCGCTATGCGTCTATTCCTTCGTGCATCGCGGCACGCGCGAGCGGCCGGGGCTGGTGCTCGGCCTCGATCGTGGCGGGTCCTGCGTCGGCCTCGCATTCCGCGTCCCCGGCGACTTGCGCGACGAGGTTATGGCCTATCTGCGCGAGCGCGAGCTGGTCACCAATGTCTATCTGGAGCGTCTGCTCAAGGTTCGCCTCGACGGCGGCGGTACGGTCGACGCGGTGGTTTACATTGTCGACCGCCAGCACGAGCAATATGCCGGAGCGCTCGACGCTGCAGATGCGGCGGCCGTGGTGCGCGGTGCGGTCGGCCAGTCCGGCAACAACGAGGACTATGTGCTGAGCACCCTGGAGCATCTCGAGGCGCTGGGCATTCGCGACCATTGGCTGGAAGAGGTGGCGCGGCAGGTCGCGCCTTTGTGAAGCTGGCTCTGCGGAAAAAGGCCACCAGGCCTTTGACCTCGTTCAGGCAAGACCTAGGTTAGGCTCCAACCCTCAGCCCGCGGGCGCCATTTGCCCGCCCAATCATCCCGGAGATACGCCTTGCAGAAACGTCGTCTCGGTCGCACCGACTTGTCCATCGCGCCGCTGGTTCTGGGCGGCAACGTCTTCGGCTGGACTGCCGACGAGAAAACCTCGTTCGACCTGCTCGACCGCTTCGTCGGCGCCGGCCTCAACGCCATCGATACGGCGGACGCCTATTCGCGCTGGGTTCCAGGCCACAAGGGCGGCGAATCGGAAACCATCATCGGTAAATGGATGAAAGACCGTGGCAATCGCGACAAGGTCGTGGTGATCACCAAGGTCGGTTCGGATATGGGACAGGGGCACAAGGACCTGTCCGCCGCCTACATCGAAAAGGCCGTCGACGCATCGTTGAAGCGGCTGCAGACCGAATTCATCGATCTCTATCTGTCGCATTGGCCGGATCCTGCGACGCCCTATGAGGAAACGCTTGGCGCCTACGAGAAGCTGCTCGCCAAGGGCAAGATTCGCTATGCCGGGTGCTCTAACCTCGACGCCGGCCAGTTGCGTGCGGCACTCGATGTGGCGAGCCTGCGCAGTCTGCCGCGCTACGAGGTGCTGCAGCCGGAATACAATCTCTACGATCGCTCATCCTTTGACGGGCCGTTGCGCGATCTGTGCGTGGCCGAGGACATCGGCGTCATCACCTATTTCAGCCTGGCCAAAGGTTTCCTCAGCGGCAAATACCGCAGCGAGGCCGATCTCGGCCAAAGCCCGCGTGGCGGCGGCGTGAAGGACTATCTCAATGGGCGCGGCATGCGCATCCTTGCGGCACTCGACGCGGTGTCATCAAGGCATTCGGCCAAGCAGGCGGAAGTCGCGCTTGCCTGGGTGATCGCTCGGCCGGGCGTCACCGCGCCGATCGCCAGCGCCACCAAGCCCGAGCAGATGGACAGCCTGATCAAGGCGGCGTCGCTGAAGCTGAGCGCCGCCGACATGGCCGAACTCGACAAAGCGAGCGACTGAAGTTTCGGCGGCCGCTCCTCGCACGAACGTCCAAGACGACCCTCTTGTCTTGCCATAGCCTCCTTCGCACGGGGCAAGACAGAGGGTGAGATGACTGAGCCGCTTCTTTTGCAGCCGGATCTTTGGCGCCAGTTGTGCGCGCTCGTGCTTGCCTCCGCCGTCGTCATGGGCAGCCCGGGGCCGGCAACGATAAGCGTCACCGCCGTTGGTGCCGCCTTCGGTTTGCGCCATTCCCTGGGCTATGCCTGGGGAATCATCCTGGGCACGATCGCCGTGCTTTTGGTTGTCGCGACCGGGGTCATGGCAGTGCTCACCTCGATGCCGAAGCTGGCGCCGTTGCTGGCTTTGGCCTCCGCGGCCTACATCCTCTATCTCGCCTTCAAGATCGCTACGGCGCCGCCGCTGGCCGCCCGCGCCGCCGAGACTTCGCGTCCCACATGGCTGGCTGGATTTCTTCTCGCGGTCGCCAATCCAAAGGCCTATGTGGCGATCGCCGCCGTGTTCGCCGGTGCTTCGTCCAAACAGGGCGCCACTGAGCCTGGTCTATGGCTGAAGCTGGCGGTTCTCGCCCCGATGATCGTTGCCATCCACGCTCTGTGGCTTGTCGCGGGGGCTGGGTTCGCGCGCTTCCTGCGCCGGCCGGCGGCCTCGCGGATCATCAACCTGATCTTTGCCGTGACGCTGGTGTTGACCACCGCGCTGGCGGTGTTCGGCTGAGAACTGCCGGCCGGAGACTTCCGGTTCAGACTTTGGTTCTTGCGGCGTTGTCCAGCTCTTGCAGCCTTTTCGCCGCTGTCGGCGGCAAGGCAGGCGGGTTCGGGCCGCGCGCCGCATCAATCAGGAACTGGTCGCAGGCAGCTTCGGTCTCGCCGATCAGCCGGGCCATGAATTCGTCCTTGCTCAGTCCCGGTGGAATCGGCGGCAGGAAACGCGCCTTGATGGTGCCGGGATAGCGCAGGAATTTGCGGCGCGGCCAATAGAGGCCGGCGACATGGGCAACCGGCACCACCGGAACACCAAGCTGCGTGTAGATTTCGACGATGCCGTATTTGTAGGCCGGTTCGTCGCCCGGCGCGCGTCTTGTCCCTTCGGGGTAGATGATGAGCTGGCGAGGGTTGCGCGCCATCTCTTCCTTGGTCGCGGCGACCACGGCCTTCAGTGCTTTCGAACGGCTGCCGCGATGAACCGGGATCATGCGCATCTTCATGATGTACCAGCCGAAGAACGGGATCCAGGTCAGCTCGCGCTTGAGGATGTAGAGCGGGTCCTGAAGGAAGGGGAAGAAGGCGATCGCGTCCCAGAACGACTGGTGCTTTGGTGCCAGGATGAAGGAGCCTTCGGGCAGGTTTTCCCGGCCGGTGATCTCGTTCTTCGTTCCGGCGATCTTCTCGTAAAGCCACATCGAGGTGCGCGACCAGAATTTCGGCACGAACCAGGCGCGGTGCCGGGGCGACAGGAAATAGTAGGGGGTCCAGAGGATCATCTGGACGATCAGGTTGACGTAAAAGACGAAATTGAACGTCAGCGATCTGATGTAGAGCATTGGGGGAGCCCGGTGAGGAGGTGAGCGTTGGTTACACCAAGCGCGGGAAAAAAGGAAATGGCCGCAGGGCGCTTTGGGTGGCGACGAAGAACGGCCACCGATGGGTTGGCCTGGTTCCGCTACATCAGCCGCGCCAGCCGCGCCTTCAGGCGCGGAGCGGCAAAATCGAGGAAGGCGCGCAGCTTGACCGGCAGCAGGCCGTGGCCCGCATGCACCAGGCTTACCGGCCATGGCGCCGGCTCGAATTCCTGCAGCAGGACGCGCAGCGCGCCGGACCGCAGCGCGGCTTCGATCTGGTAGGAAAGCACACGCGTCAGCCCGACGCCGGCAATCGCGGCATCGATGGCCGCTTCGGCGGTGTTGACCTGAAGCCGCGAGCGGACCCGAACCGGGATTTCGGCCTTGCCCTTGATGAAGCTCCAACTGGCGGCGGAGGCGAGCCCCTCGAAGGTGATGCAATCGTGTGTTTCCAGATCCTCCGGGGTCGTTGGCGTGCCGTGTTCGGCCAGATAGGCCGGGCTGGCGCAGACGACGCGGCGGATCGCGCCGACGCCGATGGCGACCAGGCTCGAATCGGGCAATCGGCCGATGCGGATGGCGAGATCGAAATGGTCCTCGACCAGCTGGGTTATGCGATCGGCCAATGTCAGGCGGATGTCCACGTCGGGATAGGCGGCGAGAAAGCCGGTGACGACCGGCAGCACGTGCAGGCGGCCAAAGACGACCGGCGCGGTGATGGCCAGTTCGCCGGTCGGAACACTGTATTCGCCGGCGGCCGTGCGTTCGGCCTCGCCGACGTCGTCCAGGATGCGGCGGCAGGCGGCAAGATAGGCCTGGCCGGCATCGGTCGGTGTCAGCCGTCGCGTCGAACGATTCAGGAGGCGTGTGTTCAGATGGCGCTCGAGATCGGAAATCTTGCGGCTGACCGTCGCCAGCGGAATGCCGAAACGGCGGCTGGCCGCGGAAAGGCTGCCGGCCTCCACCGCGGCGACAAAGAGCGACATGGCCTCGAGACGATCCATAGGTTCTTCCGAAAAATGGAAGGACAAGTTACGAATATGCCATCTGCCTTTGAATGATGGAAGGCTTATATTCCAGTCTGTCGGCCCTGCCTGCAGCATGGCCTCGCACAGGAGTTGCCATGTCCGAAGCCCGCCCGCCGCTGCCGCCGTTTACCGCCGAGACCGCAGCGCAGAAGGCGCGCATGGCCGAGGATGCCTGGAATTCACGCGATCCAGCGCGGGTCGCGCTCGCCTATACAAAGGACAGCCGCTGGCGCAACCGCGCCGAATTCCTGCAAGGCCGCGACGCCATCCAGGCCTTCCTGACGCGCAAATGGAGCCGCGAGCTCGACTACCGGCTGATCAAGGAGGTCTGGGCCTTCCACGGCAACCGCATCGCCGTGCGTTTCGCCTACGAATGGCGCGACGACAGCGGTTCATGGTTCCGCAGCTACGGCAACGAGAACTGGGAATTCGACGAACACGGGCTGATGCGTCTGCGCATCGCCAGCATCAACGACCTGCCGATCGGCGAGGCCGATCGTAAGTATCACTGGCCGCTCGGCCGGCGGCCGGACGACCACCCGACACTGTCGGAGCTCGGACTTTAGCATCTTGCCGCAAGGAAGCTTTCCATGAACGCGCATGCTGTCACCTGCGACGTCGCCTTCACGCCGACCGTCAAGGCGATCCAGGCCCGCAAGGGCTCACGTCAGTCCTATGCCCGCGTCGAGGAGCGTGGCGGCTGGCAGGCCGGCATCACCCCGGATCTTGCCGCCTTCATCGAAATGCAGACCAGCGTCTTCCTGTCGACCGCCAACCGCGAGGGGCAGCCCTATGTCCAGCATCGCGGCGGGCCGGCCGGCTTCCTCAAGGTGCTGGATGAACATACGATCGGCTTCGCGGATTTTTCCGGCAACCGGCAGTTCATCACGCAGGGCAATCTGGCCGACAATCCAAGGGCGTTCCTGTTCCTGATCGACTATATGCACCGCCAGCGCATCAAGCTCTGGGGCACCGCGCGCGTCGTCGAGAACGATGCCGAACTGATGGCGAAGCTGATGCCGCAAGGCTACGGAGCGCGCCCCGAGCAGGTCGTCCTGTTCACGGTCTCGGCCTGGGATGCCAACTGCCCGCAGCACATCCCGCAACGGTTCGAGGCAGCCCACGTCGCGGCGGCACTCGGCGAGCGGGACAAGCGTATCGAACGCCTTGAGCAGGAGATCGCACGGCTCAGGGGAAATTCGGGCGCGGCCGCAGGGGAATAATCAGCCGCCGGCCGCGGTTTCGGCCAGCGCGATGCCGTTGGGCGTCGGCTTGACAGGCACGATGCCGCGCGCCAGCGCAAGCAGATATTTGTTGTATTCGGTGAACAGCACGCGCAATGCCCGCGGCTTGGTCAGCCAGCCGCCATTGTCGAGGTTGGAATTGACCACCGGATAGGGCTCGAGCTTGGCGCCATGCAGCAGCCTGCCCATTTCCAGCAGGCTGCGCGGCATATGATAATTGTTGGTGACGAGGATCACCGTGCCATAGGCGTGGCTCTCGACCCATTTGGCGCTTTCCTCGGCATTGCCGATCGTGTCGAGCGCGGCGCGGTCGATGTCGACGCAACAGGAGAACAGATTCTTGTCGCCGCCGGTTGCCGCCTGCAGCTGGCGACGGCTGGCCGAAGGATGCACGCCGCTGATCAGCAGCCGTTCGCCCTTGCCGGACGCCAGCAGATCCATCGCGGCATCGAGGCGGGACTGGCCGCCGGTCAAGACGATGATCGCGTCTGCCCTGGCCGGATTGGCGGGCGTCGTCAGGTGACTGACC
>NZ_RZQE01000660.1:0-2590 GCF_004022955.1 Mesorhizobium sp. M7A.F.Ca.US.002.01.1.1
GCCCATTGCTTCGTAGACACCGGCGAGGTTGGCTTCGATACTGGCGGTCACCAGCAAGATTGAGCACGGGGTTTCCGCCATGATTCTGCGCGTCGCTTCCACGCCGTCCATCTCTGGCATCGCTAGATCCATGAGTATCAGATCCGGCAGATCACGTCTGCAGACCTCGACCGCCTCACGCCCATTGGTCGCGATCCATGCGACCTGATGTTCGCCGGTCGACAAGACCAGCCGGCGCAGAAGCTCAACCGCCATCGGCATGTCGTTGACTACGCCGATTCTCATTCGTTGGCTTCCAATTTCGATCTCATTCAGTCGCCTCGCCAATCATGTCCACGACCGCATGGATCAGCGCCTCGTCCTGAAAGGTACTCTTGGTCAGATAATAGTCCGCACCGGCGTCAAGCCCGCGCGAGCGATCTTCTTCCCGATCCTTGTATGAAACGATCATTATGGGTGTGTTCTTGAGATGGGCGTCCTTTCTGATCAAGCTCACCAACTCGATGCCATCCATGCGCGGCATATCTATGTCAGTGACGACGAGATCGAAAGGACCAGACCGGACGGCATTCCACCCGTCCATACCGTCGACCGCCACTTCGACATCATAACCGTGATTGCCCAACATCTTGCGCTGGAGTTCGCGGACCGTGAGTGAATCGTCAATCACGAGCACGCGCTTGCGTCTGCTCGGTTCGGGACCGCCCGCAGCGCGCCGAAGAGCCCTAAATCCGCTAGACGATGCAAGCTTTTCCACCGATCGGATCAGATCATCGACGTCGAAGATCAGAACTGGCGAACCGTCTTCCATCAGGGCCGCTGCGCTGATGTCCTTGATCTTGGCAAACCGTGGATCGAGAGGTCTGATCACCAGCTCGCGTTCCCCGAGAAAACGGTCAACGATCAGGCCGTACGCATCGCCCCGACCTGCATCCACGACGACGACCGAGAGTTCGTCCGGTTCCGATCCGGACTCTCCTCGATCCAGCACTTCGCGCGCGGTCACCAGCCCGATCTGTCGATCGTTCAAGCGAAAATGCGGTCGGCCCTGCAGCAGGTTGATCTGCATCCGCTGCAATCTCATTGTCTTGGAGATGGCGGCGAGTGGAAACGCATAGGGCTCCCCATCGACTTCGACGAGTAGTGTGCGCAGGACTGACAACGTCAGCGGCAGCTGCAGTTGAAACCGGGTTCCACGACCAAATTCCGAGGAAACGCTCGTGATTCCGCGGACCTCTTTCGTCATCGCCTGCACCGCATCGAGGCCCACACCACGGCCGGACACGTCGGTAAGGCCCGCTTTCATCGAAAAGCCTGGCAGAAACAGGAATGCGAGCAATTCGGTTTCGCTGAGTGTGTCAGCACTTTCCCTGGTCGCAAGCTGTCGGGCGATGACAGCCTCGCGCAGCTTCGAGAGCTCGATCCCCCTGCCGTCGTCCACCACGGCTATCTGCAGCAGCCCGGCATTGTGCCTCGCTTCGAGCCTGATCAGCCCCTCTTCGGGTTTCCCCATCGCGAGGCGCTCCTCAGGCGGTTCAAGCCCATGGTCTACAGCGTTGCGCAAAAGATGCCCCAAGGGGGCATCGAGCTGCTCGAGGATATCGCGGTCGATGCCGGTCGAGCCGCCTACGATCTCCAGTCGCGCCCGCTTGCCAAGGGTACGACCGAGGTCGCGGACCGTTCTTGCGTAGTGTCTCACGCCGTCCTCGAAAGGCCGCATCCGGCTCGCCAACGTTTCGTCGTACAATCTGTTGGCAAGATCGGTCGCTTTCCGATCCACTGAATCCAATTCATCGAGACGCTCCGCCAGGAACGCTTGGCTCAACCGAAGCTTTCGCTGCGCTTCAGCCAGCGCCTCCACCACCGGCGCATCATTTGAAACCGGCGGCAGCACTGCATGAAGATTGTCGAACGCACTTGCGAGGTCCGATTGAAGTCGCTTCAGCCTTAGCAGCCCGTCAGCGAATGGCCTGAGCCGCCGAGCTTCCATCAGCGACTCGCCAGCCAACCCGAGCAATCGGTTCAGGCTGTCTGCCGTCACCCGAACCATTCTATCAGAGCCGATGCTGCCGTGGGCTTGCGGTACCGCCCCAACGAGGAGATTCGCTGAAGAGGTCGACGCCAGTTGCTCCTGGGCATGATCTGGAGTTGCGAAATCAGCTGCAAAATCTTGGGCCCCGGGCTTCGCCTCGGGGGGCGACAATTCCTCAAACTTCGCGAGAAAGCTTTCGATTTCTGAGTTGGCGCGCTCGCTCGATGATCCCGATGCGATCAATTTCAAAAGGTCACAGCCTTGCAGGAGCGCATCTATATGCTCCCGTCCCACTCTCAGATGCCCACGTTGCGCGGCGACCAGGCAATCTTCCATCGCATTTGCAACTTTGACCGCGGGCATCAGGTCGATGATGCGGGCAGCTCCCTTCAGGGAATGTGCGGCACGCATGCATGCTTCCAAGGCATCGGCGGCGACAGGATTGCGTTCCAGTGCCAGAAGCCCAGACGTTAGTGCCTGCGACTGCGTCTCCAGTTCGGCCTGGAAGAGGCTGAGCATCGAGACCTGGCTGAAGTCCTCATCTGTCATGCCATGCTC
>NZ_RZQE01000661.1:0-2577 GCF_004022955.1 Mesorhizobium sp. M7A.F.Ca.US.002.01.1.1
GCCTACGCCCAGGCAATCGTTGCGATCGTTTCGATGCCGGCGCTGAGATCGCGATGGTCGACCGCCGCGATAGCCGTTGCCGCCGTGCTGGCGTTTTTCGGTACTTTTTTCCCGATTGGCCGCCAGGTGCTGTCACCGGTCAGCTACGTCTTTGCCAGGGAAGCCACGCTCCCGCTGCAACTCGACAATCTTCCAGAATACAGGCGCCTTATCGATGACCTTCTTGGAAAGATGGGACCTGGGGACCGGTTGTCGGTATTTGCGTCCAGCGGGATCATGAGCGACTCATTGCTCTATGAAATGGACAAGGACCTTTACCCCCGCATCGAGTGGGCTTGTCAGGTCGATAGTCGCGATCGGTTCAGACCGGCGGCGTTGAAGTCCAAATACGTTGTCGTGACCGATCCGCCCGTTACCCATCTGCAGCCGGGTGCGCAGCTCTGTGTCTCGATACCGGACCAATACATTGTCGAGGGCAAAGGCATCGGCGCTGCATACAGGCGCATCGCGGCGTACCAGCTGTCCGGCGACGTCAAGGGCTACCTCTACGAACAGGTGCGCCCTATCGGAAAAACGGAGATCGATGACCTCTATAACGAGTTCAGGAAAAAATATCCGGGATGGGCAACGCCTGAGTGGTGACGAGCTCGGCTGATCCGTGCGCTTGCGCCCACAGCGAGGGATTGACCGGGCAGCCCTGCGGGGGCAGTAAACGGTCATGTTCAATCTGTTTCTCGTCGTCGTCGGTGGCGGCATCGGTGCCGGAATTCGTCACCTTACCAACATCGGCGCGCTGCGTTTTGTCGGCCCCAACTATCCCTGGGGCACGATGGCCATCAACGTCATCGGCTCCTTCGCCATGGGGCTGTTCATCGCCTCCATGATGCGCCGTGGCGGATCGAACGAGGTCAGGCTGTTCGTTGCCACCGGCATTCTTGGGGGCTTCACCACCTTCTCAGCCTTTTCGCTCGATTTTGCGACGCTGTGGGAGCGGGGAGCCACGCTGCCTGCGCTGGGTTATGCCCTTGCCAGCGTCATTGGCGCCATTATCGCCCTGTTTCTGGGACTTTGGCTCGCAAGAAGCCTGCCTTAGTGCTATTGCCGCGCCAAGAACAGGCCGAGCTTGGCTCGGGAAACGGATAAGCGACAAAAAACATGGCAGGCGTTGAACAGATCACGGTGGAAGCCGGCGAGGCGGGCATGCGGCTCGACCGCTGGTTCAAGACCCATTTCCCGGGCCTTGGTTTCGGCCATTTGCAGAAGCTTCTGCGCTCCGGCCAGATCCGTGTCGACGGCGGCCGGGTCAAGGCCGACACCCGTGTCGAGCCCGGCCAGATGGTTCGCGTCCCACCGCTCGAGGTTGACAAGAAGGGCGAGAGTGCGCTGACCGGCCACTCGATCCGCAACCAGGGCGATGCCGATGTCCTGTCGAAAATGCTGATCCATGAAGACCCTAAGGTTTTCGTCTTCAACAAGCCGGCGGGCCTTGCGGTGCAGGGCGGCTCGGGCGTCACCCGCAATGTCGACGACATGCTGGAGGCCTGGCGCAACCAGAAGGGCGAGAAGCCCAGACTGGTTCACAGGCTCGACCGCGACACTTCGGGCGTGCTGGTCGTCGCCCGCACCCGACTGGCCGCCATGAAGCTCTCGGAAGCGTTTCGCGCCCGCGAGACCAAGAAGACCTATTGGGCGCTGGTCAAGGGCGTGCCGCCCAAACGCGAGGACAAGATCTCGACCTGGCTGATCAAGGAGCCGACGCCGGACGGTGACCGCGTGCGGGTCGCCGCGCATGGCGAAAAGGGCGCCGACCACGCTGTGTCCTACTACCGCATCATCGAGCAGGCGGCGCAGACGATGACCTGGCTTGAAATGGAGCCCTATACGGGCCGCACCCACCAGCTTCGCGTCCATGCCGCCTACATCGGCTGCCCGATCCTGGGCGATCCGAAATATTTCGAGGCCGACACCAACTGGGACTTTCCCGGGGGCATTCAAAACCGCCTGCATCTGCACGCCCGCCGCATCATCATTCCGCATCCCGACAAGGGCGTCATCGATGTCACGGCGCCAATGCCGCCGCATATGCGCCAGAGCTGGAACCTGATCGGCTTCGACGACGCCAGCGCGGAGGACTGATCGTGAGCGGCGCCACCGACGCGCTCGACCGGCGCGACACGGTCGACCTGGCCGCCGCCGCGATCATGGTCGGGCTGACCTTTTCCTGGGGGCTGAATTACGTCGCCGCCAAGATCTCCTATGCTGGCTATGATCCGGTTTTCCTGTCGATCGCGCGCTCGATCATCGGCGGCATGTGTGTCTTTGCCTGGTGCCGGTGGCGCGGCATCGCGCTTTTCACGCGCGACGGGACCTTGCTCGCCGGCATCTTGGTTGGCGCGCTTTTCGGCATCGAGTTCCTTTGCCTCTATGTCGGCCTGGAGCATACGACCGTTGCCCGCAACACGCTGCTGGTCAACACCATGCCGTTCTGGATGCTGCTCGGCGGCCATTTCCTGCTCGGCGAGCAGCATCCAGAACGGCATGGTGTTGACCAGCAGCGTGTTGCGGGCAACGGTCGTA
>NZ_RZQE01000662.1:0-2576 GCF_004022955.1 Mesorhizobium sp. M7A.F.Ca.US.002.01.1.1
TGCCCTGCCCCCGCCTGCAAAGAGATCCGCGCCAAGCCGGTCGGTTACGGTCGGCAGCACGGCATCGGCAAGCAGCAGGGCCTGGCGAAGCTCTTGTTGCTCATAGGGCCGATCGGCTTCATTCAGCGTGACATCGAAATGGTCGCCAAGGCGCTGTTCGACCTCATGCGGCCAGCGCCGGGTAACGATTACCTTCGGTTTGCTCATGGCTACGATCCTCTCAAGCCGCGCGTTCGTGCCGCGGCTGCAAGGTCCGGCCGATCTCGGCGCGGTACCATTCCTGCGCAGCGGCAACACCGGAGCCGGCCTCGATTCGGGCTCCGGCGTCGCGTAACGACATTTCCGCCGAGGCCAGGGCGGCGAGGCACATGACCTCGTTGAGGTCGCCGAGATGGCCGATGCGGAACACGCGGCCAGCCACCTTGCTGAGGCCCGCGCCGAAGGATGTGCGATATCTGGAATATCCGTTGGCGATGACCTGTCTGGCATCGACGTCCTCGGAGACGACGATCGCCGAAACCGTATCCGACCACCATTTTTCCTCGTTGGCGCAGAGCTTTAGTCCCCACGCATGCACGCCGCGGCGCACACCTTCGGCGAGCCGGTGGTGCCGGGCAAAAATCTGCTCCAGTCCCTCGGCAAAGATAAGGTCGAGGCTGGCTCTCAGGCCAAGCAGCAACTGCGTTGGCGGCGTATAGGGGAAGAAGCCGGTCTTGGACGAAGCCTGCATATCCTCGAAGCTGAAATAGCAACGCTCCATGCGCGACTGCTTGTGCGCTTCCAGACCCTTGGCGCTCACCGCCAGGATGCCGAGACCGGCAGGCAGCATCAGCCCTTTCTGCGAACCGGTGATGGCGAGGTCGACGCCCCATTCGTCCATCCGGAAATCGATCGAGCCGATCGAGCTGACGCCGTCGACGAACAGCAGCGCATCGTGAGCCGTTTCGTCGAGCGCGGCACGCACGCCGGCGACGTCGGACGTCACGCCGGTCGCGGTCTCGTTGTGGGTGGCGAATACCGCCTTGATCTTGCTGCCCTTGTCGTCGCCCAGCCGTTGCCGATAGGCGTCGAGCGGAACCCCCTCACCCCATTCGACATCGATGCAATCGACCTCAAGTCCAAGGCGCTCGGCCATATCGACCCACAGGTGCGAGAACTGGCCGAAACGCGACATCAGCACCCGGTCGCCACGATTGAGCGTGTTGGAGATCGCCGCTTCCCAGGCACCGGTGCCTGAGCCCGGAAAGATGAAGACGCTGCCGGTCTCGGTCTTGAATATCCGCTTCAGGTCGCGAAACAAGGGCAGCACCAGTTCCGGAAAATCCGGTGCGCGCATATCCTGCATCGGCACGTTCATGGCCCGCCGCACAGCGTCGGGAATGTTGGTCGGACCCGGGATAAAGAGATGCGCCGTTCCATTTTTCATGATCTGGTTCTCCTGTTGATATGAGCATCGCCACACACGGGTCGGTGTTGCCGCCTTACGCGAACACAACCGTTTTTCGTCCGTTGATCATCACGCGGGCTTCGAGGTGCCGTTTGATGGCACGCGCCAGAACGCGGCTTTCGATGTCACGGCCGGCCGCGATAAAATCCTCGACGCTCATGGAATGCGTTACCCGCTCGGTTTCCTGCTCGATGATCGGCCCCTCGTCGAGTTGGGCGGTCACATAGTGAGCCGTGGCGCCGATCAGCTTCACTCCGTGCTCGAAAGCCTGGTGATACGGCCGCGCGCCCTTGAAGCTTGGCAGGAACGAATGGTGGATGTTGATGACCTTGCCGAACAGGCGCCCCGCGAGGTCGTCGGAATACACTTGCATGTAGCGAGCCAGGACGACGAGGTCGGCGCCGACGTCCTCGATCACCGCCAGCATCCGGCCTTCCTGTTCCTGCTTGTTCTCCTTCGAGATGGGCAAGACGTGGTAGGGAATGCCAGCCCATGCCGCAGTTTCGCGGCTGTCTTCGTGGTTGGAGATGATCGCTGCGACCTCGGCTTCGAGCCAGCCAACACGGATCTGGTAGATGAGGTGAAGCAATGCATGGTCAAACTTCGAGACCATGATGACGATTTTCGGCCGACGGCTCCGCTCAAGCAGGCGGCTGCTCAGGCCGAAGCGATCCACCACAGGCGCAAGTCCCTTGGTGATGGCATCGGCAGACACCCAGGCGGGCGCCGAAAAGGCAATGCGCATGAAGAAACGGTTCGAGGCCCTGTCCCAATGCTGGCTGCTTTCAGCAATGTTCGTGCCAAGGTTGGCGAGTTCGGTCGTCACTGCCGCTACGATCCCGGCCTGGTCTTCGCAGGACAGCGTCAGAATGAACGACAGTCGAAGCGCTGCACAATTCATCGTTCGTTGACCCGCGGCCAGCACGCCTCGCGATAATCGGCGAACCAGGCAAGCGTCTTTTCCCATCCGCCGAATGGGAAGAAATGGAGGTGTAGTGGCGCGGTCGGCGCCGGGTAGCTTGCCGCCATGGTTTGTAAGATCTCGGCTGGGTTCCGGTCGGCCACGATGTTGAAGAGGCCGCTGGCGGAACGCCGCAGCGCCGCGATCGAAGGGCCGACACCGCACATC
>NZ_RZQE01000663.1:0-2506 GCF_004022955.1 Mesorhizobium sp. M7A.F.Ca.US.002.01.1.1
CTTGAATCCGCTGCCGACCTCCTCGGGCGAGACAGGCGGCGTGCCGGTGATCATCAAGCCGAGCAGGCCGGGAAAGCGGTCGATCATCTCAAGCCCGATATGGCCGCCGAGCGACCAGCCGAAGACGATGGCCTTGTCGATGCCGAGCAGCCCGAGCACTTCGGTCATGGCATCGGCATAGCCTTCCATGCTGTAGGAACGCTCTGGATCGATCGCATCGCCGGACGCTCCATGACCGGGCAGGTCGGGAGCGATGAGGTGATATCGCTCGCCCAACGGGCCGTCCAACTGGTTGCGGAAAACGGCACTGGAAGATGAATTGCCGTGGATCAGCATGACAGCGGTTCCCTGGCCGCTGGTCTCACGCACCGCGATCTTGCCGTGGCTGGTTTCAAGGGTCTTCTGCGAGATCGTCATTGTCCGCTCCGTCGGGAATTGCCCTGTTTTAATGCAGTTGCGCAGCAAAGCGCCACGGCTTCCATACCTTTGCGGGAACCTTGTTCCCGGCCAGGTTGCGTTGAAAAATCCTTTTCAAATAAGAACAATTATGCGTAGATTGTCAATTATCCAACTCCCGATGAACGGGAGGAAAACAGGGAACAGCACGATGAAGCCCAAATCCGCCGCAAGTCGAATCCGCCATAAGCTGATGAGCACGACGTTGATCGGCATGTTTGCCGCATCAGCCGCCCCCGCCTTTGCCGACGTCGTCAAGATCGGCCTGCTTGCGCCGCTCACCGGCCCTGCCGCGGCGGACGGCCAGGAATTCCAGCGCGGCGTGCAGATGGCCATCGACGAAGCGAACGCAGCCGGCGGCGTTGCCGGGGATACGTTCGAACTGGTGGTCGGCGACGTCAAGGATCAGTCCGCCGGCAACGTCACCAGCGCCGTCGAACGCCTGCTTGGCGATCCGGGCGTGCACTTCATGCTGACCGGCTATGCCAGCCTGACCAATTTCGAGATCGACAACATGGCCGAGGCGGAAATGCCCTACATGCTGGCGGCCACCTCGCAGCAGACCAGGGACATCATCGCGCCGAGCCCCGACAAATACATGTGCTGCTGGTCACTGACGCCTTCCTTCGACGCCTACAACACCGACGTCACCCTGTTCGTCGAGAAGCTCGCGGCCGACGGCAAGATCACCCTGCCGACCAAGAAGGTCGCCATCATCTCGTCCGACAACGCCTATTCGAAGACCATCTCCGAAGGCATGAAGAAGACCTTCAAGGACAAGGGCTGGACCATCACCGTCGACGAGATCGTACCCTTCGGCGAAGTGACCGACTGGCGTTCGATCCTCGCCAAGGTGCGCGAGAACGTTCCCGATGTCGTCATCAACACCGACTATCTGCCGGGCAATTCGGCGTCGTTCCTCAACCAGTTCCTCGAGCAGCCGACCAAGAGCCTCGTCTTCCTGCAATACGCGCCGAGCGTTCCGGAATTCGTCGAGCTGACCGGCAAGAAATCGGATGGCGTCATCTACAACCTGCTCGGCGGCGCGCTGACGACGCCGAAGAACCCGCGCGCCGATGAGGTGGCAGCCAAGTTCAAGGCAAAATACGGCGTCGAGAGCGGCACCTACGGCGTCGGCCTCTACGAAATGACCAATGTCTATTTCGACGCGGTCAAGAAGGTCGGCGGCGCATCCGACCATGCGGCGATCATGAAGGCGCTGTCGGAGACCGACAAGCAGGTCGGGGAAGGGCGGCTGAAATTCGATCCCGCCACCCACCTTGCCACGCAGGGCGACGACTATATTCCGATCACCTTCTTCCAGATCTGGGATGGCCAGCGCACGCTGATCTCGCCTGAGAAATATGCCACCGGCGCCTTCAAGCTCCAGCCCTGGATGAAGTAGGGAATGGCCCTGCTTGAACTGGACGACGTGTCGAAGGCCTTCGGTTCGCTGAAGGCCGTCGATGGCGTGTCGTTCAAGGTCGAGGCCGGCGAGATCTTCGGTATCGCCGGCCCGAACGGCAGCGGCAAGAGCACGCTGTTCAACATCATCACCGGCATCCCGTTCGGGCCCGACCGGGGCCAGATCCGCTTTGACGGCATTGCCATAAACGGCAAATCGGGACACGCCATCGCGCGCCTCGGCCTTGCCCGGACCTTTCAGCGCGAGACCAGCTTCGACGGGCTGACCGTGTTCGAGAACGCGCTGATCGGCGCCAGCTACGGCAAGCAGGAAAAGACAGCGGCCACGGCCCGCAATGCCGCCGCCGAGGCGCTGGAGTTCGTCGGCCTGGGATCCCAGTCGTTCGGCCGGCTTGCCGGCGAATTGTCCGTGTTCGAGCGCAAATGCCTGATGCTTGCCACGGCGATCGCCATGCAGCCACGCATGCTCTTGCTCGACGAGCCGGCATCGAGCCTGACCAAACCCGAGATCGAGACGTCGATCGGCCTGATCCGCCGCACCGCCGAACGCGGCATCACCATCCTTCTGATCGAGCACGTGCTGACTTTCCTGATGAGCCTTTCGCAGCATCTGCTGGTGCTCAAC
>NZ_RZQE01000664.1:0-2563 GCF_004022955.1 Mesorhizobium sp. M7A.F.Ca.US.002.01.1.1
GGATATTCATAGTTTGAGGAAAACACCGCGCCGCGGCGCGAATTCAGGCCGTCGACGTAAGCGTCGATCGCGCCCGCATACGGCCGGTCGTGGCGCGCGCGGGTGATGGTGATGCCACCCGCGGTCACGAAACTTTCCGCGCCGTTTTCCAGAACCTTCATCGTCATTGCCGTCTCCATCAGCTTCTTGGGGCAACGGACCCGGGAATGGCTTGGAAAAAACAAATGGCCGCCCGGACTTTCCGTTGCGGCCACCCTCTCTATTCACGCGCACGTGTTCGAACAGGCCGCTGTCAGCAGGCCCACCACCAAATGGTCTTGATCGAACGCATATTCATGGCGAAATCCATAGCTGCGAAAAGAAGGATGCGCAACAGGTTTGAAAGTCTGTTCGTTGGCCGCCGCTTCTCAGGCTCATGGCACATCGCCAGAGCCGACAGTGCCGCTTAGAGTGCTCATCCAACAGCAGGAAGACGGGAAAATAACCATGACCGAGCAGATCGAGCGTGCGCGGACGTTTCATTCCCTCCACGTCAAGGGCAACCCGGTCGTCCTCTACAATGCCTGGGATCCGGGTTCGGCCAAGATCATCGAGAAAGCGGGTGCCAAGGCGATCGCCACCGGAAGCTGGCCGGTCGCGGCCGCGTTCGGCTACGCCGATGGCGAGAAAATCCCGCTGGAACTGGCGCTCGACAACATCAAGCGCATCGTCGGGTCGGTCGACCTGCCGGTGACCATGGACCTCGAGGGCGGCTACGGCGTTGACCCGGAAATCGTCGCTCGCACGGTGACGTTGGCGCTGCGGGCCGGCGCTATCGGTTTCAATTTCGAGGATCAGATTGTCGGTGGCAGCGGCCTGCATGACATTTCCGTGCAGGCAAAGCGCATCGAAGCCGCGGCGGCGGCCGTCAAGGCTTCCGGCATACCGGCATTCATCAACACTCGAACCGACATCTTCCTCAAGGCGAAACCGGATGCGCATGATGACGTTCTGCTCGACCAGGCCATCGAGCGCGCACAGGCCTTCGAAAAAGCCGGCGCGCACGGCTTCTTTGCGCCGGGCCTTGGCGACGAAGGCCTGATCGAGACGCTCTGCAAGGCAATTGCGTTGCCGGTCAACATCATTGCGCTGGCGCATGTGCCGCCGCGCCAGCGGCTGGCGGAACTGGGTGTCGCCCGCATCAGTCACGGCCCGATGCCTTACCGGCAGATGTCCGAATGGCTGGAGGCGAAAGCGCGACTGGCTATTTCGGGCTAAGTCAGTCCTCCAGCGTTCCCGACCGGGCATCAGTGCTCTTCCTGTCGCCAACCAGCTTCAGAAGATCTTCGCCGGCGCGGATGATGCGGCGCGAGCGGCGGGTCAGCATGATGCCGTCCTGCGGTGCGAACACTTCGGTGCGGCCATCGGCTTCACCCGGTGCATGGACGATGGTGGCGAGGCGCGCGCCCTTGGCGACGCGGTCGCCGGGCTTCACGTCATAGAGCACGGCACCGGCCCGTGGCGCCGGCATCATGTCGATGTTTTCCAATGGCGCCACGAAGCCGGTGAAAGGACCCGGCGCGGGCAGGGCGCTGTCGGCGATCACGCCGCGCGCCACCAGCAGCCGGTAGAGGCCGTCGGCGTCGGCGGCGGCCAAGGCACCGTCGACATCGAGGATGCCGCGATATTCGACGGTGGTGGCGACGCGACGGTCGAGCTTGGCCACATCGGCGGGGACGTTCTGATAGGGCATGATCGAGGCGCCCTCGAAGGTGCCGTCAGTGTCTTCGCTCCACAGCACGACCGCGTCGACGCCCATGGCCGCGGCGCAATCGGCCATACCAGGCCACAGGCTGGTGTGGACGTAGAGATAGGCGAGGCCCTCGTCATCGCAGTGCAGGTCGAGCATGATGTCGTGGCCGAGCGACAGCTGCACCAGCCGCGTCTTCAGCCGCTGGTCGACGCTGCCAAGGGTGGTGTCGGGCAAGAGCGCTGTGTCGGGCGCCGCGAGCAGCGGAAAGCCGCGGTTGAAATTGGTGCGCGTGCCGAGATGAAAGCGGCCCTGATGCTCGCCGAAATGATATTGCGCCCGGCCGATCGGGTTGGCCCAGGGCACGATGGTGAGGTTGCCCTTGATGCGGCCTTCGGCCTCCGCCCTGGCAAGCATCGGCATCAGCGCGTCGATGGCGACGACACCCGGCAATTCGCCGGCATGGAGTGCCGCCTGCAGATAGGCCGAAGGAGCAGCCTTGTCGGAACCAGTGAAGCGGAACAGCGGGAATTCGTAGGAAACCCCTTCGCTTTCCCCGGCGATGCGTTCGATCGATTTCTGCATGACTTCCTCCATCAGGAGCGAGAGACATGCGATTTGAAGGCGCCGATGTCGATTGGTCCAGCCTGCCGCGCTATGGGCGCAAGAGACTATTCAGCCGGAAGCGGGATGACCGGCGCGCGCCGGTCCAGCGCCTGCGACAGCACAGCGACGGTGACCGCCAAAAGAGCGAGTGCTGCGCCGACCAGCGGCAAATTGGCATAGGAAACACCGGCGGACAGGGCCACGCCGCCTATCCAGGCGCCGCTGGCA
>NZ_RZQE01000665.1:0-2558 GCF_004022955.1 Mesorhizobium sp. M7A.F.Ca.US.002.01.1.1
ACACTGGCCTGCTTGGTGTCGATGTAGATGCCGGATTTGGCCCGGCGCTCAACGATGCGCATGGCCTCCAGGATGGCCAGCGCCTCGCGGATCTGACCGCGGCTGACGGCGAAATGCTCCGCCAGTTCGCGCTCCGATGGCGTTCGGCCGCTCTCCTTGTCCGAATGGGAGAACAGGTAGGCAGCGAGTTCCGCGAGAAGGTTCTTTTCTTTCATCGTCAACCGCGTTGCGCGTGCGCCTCCAGGAACCGCTCCGAAATGGTGAATCCCAGACCCGGTTTTTCCGGGATCGCTATCATACCGTCCCTGGCTTCGACAGTCTCTTCGACCAGATCATGGATCATCGGGTTGGCGCCGAGCGAATATTCGACGGTGAAACTCGACGGCGAGGCGGCGCAGACATGCAAGCCTGCGAAAAAACAGGGCGCGCCGGCCCACAAATGCGGCGCAAAGCGCAGATTGAAGGCGCTGGCGATGGTGCCGATCTTCATCGCTTCGCTGATGCCGCCGCAGAAGGCGGGATCGGGCTGGAAGATGTCGGCGGCTTTGAGCACGGCGAGGTCGCGGAAGGCGTAGCGGGTCGCCTCGCTTTCGCCGGTGGCGATCGGAACGGCGCCACTTGCCCGCACTTCGGCCATGCCCGGCTTATCGTCGGCGATGATAGGTTCCTCGAACCAGGCGAGGTCCAAATCGTTGACAAGGTGGATGAAGCGCTTGGCTTCAGCCACCGTGTAGGTGCCGTGCGCGTCGACCATCAGTTCGACATCGGGGCCGAGCGCCTGCCGTGCGGCGCGCACGCGGGTGGCGGAAATGTGCGCCGCGCCGTCCATGGCGCCAACCCGCATCTTCAGTGCCTTGAAACCGCCCTTGGCGATATAGGATTTCAACTGCTCGCCGATGGCGTCGGCGGCCGCCCAGCCGCCGGACGCGTAAGCCGGCATGCGATCGAGCTTGCGGCCGCCGAGCAGCCGCCAGACCGGAACGCCAAGCGATTTGCCAAGAATGTCCCACAGCGCGATGTCGACGGCGCTGATCGCGGCGATGCTCATGCCGCGCCGCGCCAGCTGCGGCATGGCGTGGCCGCCGCGTGCGGCGCTGTCGTGGCGCACGCCATTGTAGAGCATCTCCCAGATGACGCCGATGTCGGCCGGATCGCGGCCGACCAGCTGCGGCCCGACCTCATGGTTCAGCATATGGACGAGCGCGCCGTAACTGCCGGCGCTGCCGGCGGCGTTCTTGCCTTCGCCCCAGCCGACCAGACCGTCATCGGTCTCGATGCGCAGGATGGCGGCGTCGAAGGTCGTCACCTGACCGAAGTCGCTGCGGTGCTGCCGAGCGGCTTCGATCGGAACGCGGATCCACCAGGCTTGGACGGACTTGATACGCATATTCTTCCCCAGCCCTGCGCCGGTCAGGGCGGAAGGGCGAATTTCCCTGAGGCAGTCGACTACTTGATCAGCGGCAGCAACGTTTCGGCGTTGATGCGCATCTGGTCGGTGTAGAATTTCTCGGTGAGCACGCTGGAGCCGTGGTCCTGGATGAACTTCAGCTGTTCGGGCGAGATATCGACCGGATTGCGCTCGACCATGTCGGGATAGGGGGCCGCCGGCGTCCGGTCGACGGGCGCGACGAACTCGTTGGTCAGCGCGCCGTCGTAGCCGATCTCGCGCAAGGTAGCGACGATCTTCGGCCAGTCGATCTGGCCGAGACCGGCGGCGAAGCGGTTGTTGTCGGCGACATGGAAGTCGAACAGGCGCTTTCCGGCCTGCCGGATCGCGTCATAGACGTTAAATTCTTCCATATGGAGGTGGTAGGCGTCGAGGCAGACACCGCATTCGGGGCTGACCGCGTCGGCCAAAGCCAGCGCCTGGGCGCCGCGATTGAACAGATAGGTCTCGAAGCGGTTGAGCGGTTCAACAGCGATCTTGACGCCGACCTTCTTGGCGTGGGTGAAGCATTCGCGGGTGGCGTCGACGACCCACTTCCATTCCTCTTCCTCGGTGCCGTCAGGCACGACCTTGCCGACGGTCGCCGGAACCAGCGTGATGATCTCGCCATCGAGTTCGCTGACCATGGTCAGCACGTCCTTGACATACTGAACGGAACGCTCGCGCTGGCCCTGGTTCCTGGCGGCAAGGTTGCGCTCGCCCAGCATCAGGGTCACCGCGCCCCAGCAACGAATGCCATGCTCCTTCAGCAGCGCCCGGGTCTCCCTGGTCTTGTACTGCTCGGGTTCGCCGGAAATCTCGATCGACTCATAGCCGAATTTCTTGATGCGCTTGAGCGTCGTTTCCAAGGGTTCCGCGCGCATCCAGTTGTGCGTCGAAAGATGCATGGTCTGTCCTTCCCAACTCGTCTCTATGGTTCGCCTGCGACATGCATCGCCAAAAGGCGACACAAAGGTTCCTCCCCAAGGCGTTCCCAGCCTTTTCTCGCAAACTGGTTCGACCAATTGGGCCTGAAGCGAGGTCTACAGCAAATTATCCGGATCGGCAAGAAGCGCCGGGATGCAACTTTCGCTGTGGAGTATTTCCTTGATTATATTGAGATATATATGCC
>NZ_RZQE01000666.1:0-2550 GCF_004022955.1 Mesorhizobium sp. M7A.F.Ca.US.002.01.1.1
CTATAAGGCCGCCCAGCGAGAAGCCGGCAAGATGAAAGCGCGCAAAGCCAGCATGATCGGCCAGCGCCAGCGTATCGCCGACGAAGTCATCAATCTCGTAGCGTCCCTTGATGCGCGCCGACCCGCCATGGCCACGTAGATCAAATGTGAGCACGGTGAACTGATCCGGCAGGCGAGCGACGACGCCGCTCCACGCTTCCAGATAGGAGCCGACGCCATGGATGCAGACCAGCTTCTGTGGCCCGTTCCCGTCGACACGATAGTTGAGCGCCACATCGCCGTGAACGAAGGAACCGGTCGCCATCGCCATCAGTGCCCCACCGCGACAGCCCTGGTGCGATCCCGCGTGGCGAAGTGCGGCATGACCTCATCGACGAACAGCCTGATCGTCTTCTTCTGCAGCTCGAACGGCAGGTTGAAGGTGAGTCCCAGGCAGTACTGGTCGACGCCCGCGGCCTCATAATCCTCGAGCTTCTCGATGATCTCGCCTGGGGTGCCAAACATCAGGTTCTTGCGGATGCTCTCTGGATTGTAGTTGTCCTTGCCCTTGACACTTTCATAAGGCACAGCCTCGGGGAAACCGTTCTTTACCGAGCCGATGTTCTGGAAGAGGTTCTCAAAGGAGCGCCCGTAGTCGATGGCGTGGCGGACCGCGACTTCCCAGTCCTCCGGGCGATCGTAGATGCAGGTGCGGCGTTGCATCATCAGGCGTGGGCGCGGCACTTCCGGATGGTCGGCGACCGCCTTGCGAAATTTTTCGCCGAGCACGGCAATCTCGGCCGCGGGCGCTGAAAGCGGCGTCGACAGGATGTTGGCACCGATGCCTACGGCCCAGTCGAATGTGCCGGGGTCACGTGCCGCCACCCAGATCGGCGGATGCGGCGTCTGCAATGGCTTGGGCACGCCCGCGGCCAGCGGAAACTTCCAATAGTGGCCGTCATGCGCATAGTCATGGGCCCACAGTTTCTTCACCGCCGGCACCAGTTCCTTGAGGTAGGCGACGCCCTCCTGCTGTGGCATGCCGCCGGCCATGCGGTCGAACTCGTATTGATAGGAGCCACGGGCTATGCCGAACTCCAGCCTGCCGCCGGTCAGGTGATCGCAAAGGGCGGCTTCGCCAGCCAGGCGGATCGGGCTCCAGTACGGCGCCACCAGCGTCGAGGTGCCAAGCCGGATCTGCTGCGTGTGCTGCGCCAGCCAGGTCAGGGTCATCAACGGATTGGGCGAGATGGTGCACTCGATCGTATGATGCTCTGCCGTCCACAGCGTCTCGAAGCCGCCCGCGTCGGCCATCTGCGCCAGCTCGAGCAGATTGCTCTTCACCTTCGACATCGGCATGTCGGGCGAGAAGCGCTCCATGGTCAGCGACACTGCAAATTTCATTTCTGTTGTCCCGTCCTTTGTGGTCGGTGTGGGTGATGCTCAGCGCAGGCGGATGACAAATGGGTCCTGCATGATCCCGGAATAATCGATCATGATGTTCTTCAGCCGCGAGAACTCCTCCATCACGTCGAAGCCTCCCCTGCGGCCATAGCCGCTTTCCTTGAAGCCGCCATTGGCCGACATGAAGGACGAGGCGCGATAGGTGTTGATCCAGACGGTTCCGGCATCGACATTGCGGGCAAAGCGCAGCGCGCGGTCGATGTCCTTGGTCCAGATGCCGGAGGACAGTCCGTAGCGCGTGTCATTGGCGAGCGCGGTCATCTCCTCTTCCGACGAGAAGGGGATGACGCCGACGACCGGCCCAAAAATCTCCTCCTGCATGAAGTCCATGTCGTTGCGGGCGTCGACCATGACGGTCGGCTCGAAATACCAGCCTTCCGCGAGCTCGGCCGATTGCGGTCTGCGGCCACCGGCCGCGATCCTCGCCCCCTGATGGACGCCCGAGGCGACGTAGCTTTCAACTTTGGCAAGTTGTGCCGACAGCGCCAGCGGACCCATGTCGGTATCGTCATTCAGGGGGTGGCCCACCTTGACCCGCCTGGCGCGCTCGACCAGCGCGTCGACGAAACGGTCATAGATACTGGCCTCGACGAAGCAGCGCGATCCGGCAACGCAGCTCTGGCCGGCGGCGGCGAAGATGCCGGAGACGACGCCGTTGACGGCATGGTCCATGTCGACATCGGCAAAGACGACCTGAGGCGATTTCCCGCCAAGCTCCATCTGGCACGAAACCAGGTTCGCCGCAGCATTTGCGGCAATGCGCCGGCCGGTGGCCGTGCTGCCAGTGAACACGATCTTGGCGATGTCGGGATGACGCGTCAGCGCGTCGCCGGCGCTGGTGCCGGTGCCGGTCACGACATTGACGACGCCGGCGGGGAAGCCGGCTTCCATGATCAGTTCGGCCAGCGCCAACGTCGAGGCGGTGGCGTGTTCGGACGGCTTGATGACAACGGTGTTACCGATGGCAAGGCACGGCGCCAAGGTGCCGGTGAGCAGCATCAGCGGCGAGTTCCACGGCGTGATCATGCCGACGACGCCAAGCGGCTCGCGCATGTTGAAGTTCAGCATGTCAAGCTTGTTGACGGGGATGGCCGACAAGCTGATGGG
>NZ_RZQE01000667.1:0-2547 GCF_004022955.1 Mesorhizobium sp. M7A.F.Ca.US.002.01.1.1
GAAGGCAAGCTGGCCAACTGTTCGGGTGACCCGAGCCGCCAACTGGAAGAGATTGCGGTCGGCATGCAGCTTCGCCGGCAAGATGAGATCTTCCTGGAAATGCGTCGCGCCGAGCTTTTCGTAGCTGTCGGCGGCCTCGAGGATCAGCGATGTGGCGTTGCCGAGGTCGATGCCGAGTTGTGTCTGGGCGCCGAAGACCTGCTTGAACTCCCGCGTACCCAGCGTCAGCGGGCCGATATCCAGATTGTCGCCGGTGCTGGAGACGCGATAGCTCAGCGATCCCCTCAGTTCGAGACCCGGGCCGAGCCGGCGGAAGGCCTCGGCCGACAGCGACAATCCGCGGTCGTCCTCGATCGACGTCTTGTCGTAATGCGTTACCTGGAAGTCCGCGCTGAATTTCGCGTTGGCGTCGTTGTCGCCCCATTGCTGCTGCAGCGAACCGCGCAACAGTGTGTACCAGTCCTTGACCGCATGGTCGCTGTCCAGCGCGTTGTTGGTCCAATGCCTTTCGAGACTGCCGGTGATTGTCGGATCGGTCGCTATTTCGGCAGCCGGTGCTGTTGATGGTTCTGCCCTGGCGGTCACGGCCGCGCAGGCCATCAGCAGGCCTAGGCCGGCGCTGCCAAGCAATCTGCGGGAAAGTGGAGCGACCGTCTGTCCTTCTGCCGGTCGGCGCTTTCGGGAAACCATGCTCCGCGCTCTCCGGACTGAAACCCCTTCCGCCATGCGGGGGTGGCGCAGCGGAAGGGGCTGGAGGTAAACCGCTGTGAAGCGGAAGGAACAGGCACTCTTGCCTGCAGGAGTACTGTGGCATTGAACCCATAAGGTGTGTTTTCCAGACTATTCTCCCTATGCGTGTAGGCAATTGTACCTGAGGTATTTGTTCGCATCGGGAACCTGAAGCGGTCGCTGATTGTTTCTCATCGCGCCGCAGCGTCGAGGATTCCGATAGATGGAAAAGCATTTCACCAAGGTTGCCAACTGGGTCGCCCGCATAGCCGGCCTGCCGCCGACATTCGCCGTCTGTTGCCTCATCATCATCGCCTGGGGGGTGAGCGGTCCGTTCTTCGGCTTTTCGGACACTTGGCAACTCGTCATCAACACGGGCACGACCATCATCACCTTCCTGATGGTCTTCCTGATCCAGAACACTCAGAACCGCGACGGCGCGGCGATCCAGGCCAAGCTCGACGAACTGATCCGGGTCGGCAAGGGCCACAACCACTTCATCGGCATCGAGCATCTGACCGAATCCGAAGTCGAGGAAATCCGCGCCAAATGCGAGCGTGCGGCAAAGCGGCATGACGAACAGATCGCCGACATCGCGGCGAAGAAGGCCGTGGCACAGAAGCGCGGGTCGAAAAAGCAAGCGGCCTGAAGATCAGCCTTTCATGAAGGCTGCGAAACTGCCTTTGTGGTCCGGATGCCAGCGCGACAAAGCGGGGCGGTTCTCGATGATGTCGCCGATCGCCCAGGCCATGCGCTTTTCATCCAGCGGCCGGGCCGCCTCATTGTCCGGGCACAGGATGTAGAAATCTCCCCTGGTCAGGGATTCCAGCATGAAATCCACAACCTGTTCGCCGGTCCAGGCGCCGGCCGGTTTTTCCGTCGCACCCTCGGTCAGACCGGTAAAGGTGAAGCCGGGGATCAGCAGATGGGCAGCGACATGGGCGCCGGGTTCGTTGCGCAACGCGTGCGCCAGGCCTTCCGTGAAGGCTTTCACTCCTGCCTTGGAGACATTGTAGGCAAGATTGCCGGGCGGCGTGGTGATGCCTTGCTTGGAGCCTGTGTTGACGATCAGACCCGGCCTGGCCGAGGCCAGCATGCGCGGCGCGAAGGCCTCCACGCCATGCACAACGCCCCAGAAATTGATGTCCAGCAGCCGTTTCCAGGCATCGCGGTTTTCCCACGGCTTTCCGGGGTTGTCGCCCACGCCGGCATTGTTCATCAGCAGCGACACGCCGCCGAAGGCGCCGAACGCCCTCTCGGCGAGACGGTCCACCTCATCCGCCTTCGAAACGTCGGCGGCGACGGCAAGCACGGCACCGTCGCCGGCAATCGCGGAAACGGCGCGCGAGGCGTCGTCAAGCCGCGCGCCGCCAATGTCGGCCAGCACGATCTTCATGCCTAGCAATGCAAGCCGCTTGGCGGCCGCCAGACCGATGCCGCTGGCAGCGCCGGTGATCACGGCGGCATTGCCTGGAGCAAGCGCGGGCAGGGCGGTCTGGATCTCGGCGTCGGTGATCATGGGCGATGGATTCCTTGTTCGATGGCGCCGAACTTAGCGCCGGAACGGGCCGGTGCAAGCCTCTGCTCGTCTTGTCGGGTTGACCAGTCCGGCCGAGGCTGCGCATGTTGCCCCTTGTCCCCGCAAAAGAGATTTAGGCCTGGGGACAAACGGAGGTTCCTGATTGACGGACTGGGTTGCAATTCTGAAGGAGCAGACCGCCATTGGCGACCAGATGGGCCGCGAGGTGCCGCAGATGCTGGCCAATCCCGACATCAGCGAAGCGCAGGTGAAGACACTCTTTTCCGCGCTGGAGAAAC
>NZ_RZQE01000668.1:0-2545 GCF_004022955.1 Mesorhizobium sp. M7A.F.Ca.US.002.01.1.1
CGTCGTCGCCAAGCACGACCTCGATCTTCACCTTGGGCAGGAAGTCGACGACATATTCGGCGCCGCGGTAGAGTTCGGTGTGGCCCTTCTGACGACCGAAGCCTTTTGCTTCGGTGACGGTGATGCCTTGCAGTCCGGCCTCCTGAAGCGCTTCCTTCACTTCGTCGAGCTTGAATGGCTTGATGATCGCTTCGATCTTTTTCATGTAAAAAGTGGCCTCCACTGCCAAAAAAACGGGTTGTGACCCCCCGCTTGCGCCTCCATCAAGCACGAACTGTGCCAATTCAGCGGATTCTAAGCGGTCTCATAAGATTTCAAAGCCGCGCCGCACCGGGATGCAAATTCGCGTCATTCGCTGCACCGGAAGCGGCATAGACTGCCAGAGCCTACACAGCGCCAGCACCTCCGTCCGCACAAAAATCAGGCATATTGCCTATCCCTCAGGCAACTTTCTGCCCGCGAGGCCTTCGTGCCAACGTTATGGCTGCAGATCTCGGCAACTCCCCCTTGTTTGCTTAGGATCGAAATCGGACAATGCTTGATCGCATGCGGATCGGCAATCCATGAGCAACGAACTTCTTTCCCCGGCCGAAATGAGCGAGGCCGATCGGCTGACGATTGCCGCCGGCCCAGCCGACGGCATCGGCCTGATGCGGCGCGCTGGTGGAGCGGTCGCGGCCGAGGTTCTCAAGCGCTACCCCTCGGCAAAGCACATCCATGTGCTGTGCGGGCCCGGCAACAATGGCGGCGATGGCTATGTCGTTGCCCGCATCTTGGCCGGCAGCGGCGTCGGCACATCGGTCTGGGCATCCGGCGCGCCGAGGCCGAAAAGCGATGCGGCGCTCGCCGCCGCGGAATGCCCGATCAAGCCCCGGCCGCTGTCTGACTTTGACGCCAAGCCTGGCTCGATCGTGATCGACGCGCTCTATGGGGCGGGGCTGTCGAAGCCGCTGTCCGGCGACGCCGCGAAAGCCATCGATACAGTGACAGCCCTGAGCCTGCCCGTGGTCGCGGTCGACCTGCCGTCCGGCGTCTCTGGAAGGAGCGGTGACATATTGGGCAGGGCGTTTCGTGCCGAGGTCACCATCACCTTCGCGCGGAAAAAGCCTGGCCACCTGCTGCTGCCGGGGCGCGGGCAATGCGGTGAGATCGTGCTCGCCGATATCGGCATCGGCGACGGCATCATCGCCCAACTCGCCGTTTCGACCTTCGAGAATGCGCCCGGCCTGTGGTTGCAGGAATTTCCCGTGCCGGCGATGGATGCGCACAAATACAAGCGCGGCCATGTCGGCGTCTTTTCCGGCGGCCCAAGTGCTACGGGCGCGGCGCGGCTGTCGGCGCTGGCCGCCGCCAGAAGCGGGGCAGGGGCGGTCACCGTGCTGTCGCCTGGCAATGCCATGCAGGTGAACGCGATGCACCTGACCTCGATCATGCTGCGCGAGGCGGGCTCGCTCGAGGAGGTGCAGGAATTTCTAATGGCGCGCCATCCCGGAGCGCTGGTGTTCGGACCGGGGCTTGGGCCAAAGCCCAAGGTCGGCGATTTCGCCCTGCAGCTGATCAAGGCTTTGGAGGAGGAAGCACGCGACGAGGCGACCGCGAACCACGCCAGTGCGATGGTTCTTGATGCCGACGCCATCACGTCGCTGGCCCATCAGCCTCAGGCGATGTTCGAAGCTGCCCGTCAGCCGAATGCGCCTGCCTTGATAGTCACGCCGCATGAGGGCGAATTCGGCCGCCTGTTCCCTGATATCGCCGGGGACAAAACCATGTCGAAATTGGACAAGGCGCGAACGGCCGCCGCGCGGGCCAACGCCGTCATCGTCTACAAGGGCGCCGACACGGTCATAGCAGCGCCCGATGGCAAAGCGGCGATCAACTCCAACGGTGCACCGTGGCTGGCCACAGCCGGGTCAGGCGACGTGCTGTCGGGCATCATTGCCGGTTTGCTGGCGCAAGGCATGCCGCCCTTCGAGGGCACCTGCGCGGCGGTGTGGTTGCATGCTGAGACCGGCAGCCGGTTCGGACCCGGTCTGATCGCCGAGGACCTGCCGTTGGCACTGGTGCCGGTGTTGCGCGACCTCTTCGACGCGCGCACGGCTGCCCAATGAGCCGCGCGCTCGTTCTGTTGCTTGCCACCCTCATCGCTGCCTTCATGGCGCCGACGGCGCGCGCCGAAGGTCCTGTGACGATCGTCGACGATCCGGCGGTGCTCGCCGCACTCGATGCCAGGGGTTTCGGTTTCGCCGATGTTTTCGGGGTCGACGGCGAGGGCGGTCTGAAGACGCTTTACGACGAGGCGCCGGCCTTTCACGCCATCGTCGAAACGGTTGCCTCCGATGTTGCGGCACTGCGTGCCGATATGAAAGCCGGCGGCCGGACGCTCTACGAAGTCACCGACGGCAATGTCGGCCGCATCATGGACATGCGCTGGCTGAAGACCGACGCTGCGCGCTTCCGGCTGGTCGGCGTCGTCAACCGGCTCGATCGTCGCGACTTCGCGGTGGTGCAAGGCGACAGGAGCTGCGGCGAGGTGCGCTTCATCTAC
>NZ_RZQE01000669.1:0-2534 GCF_004022955.1 Mesorhizobium sp. M7A.F.Ca.US.002.01.1.1
GCGGGGTTTTCGGTCTCGATCAGCGATTTGATCTGTTCGGGCCAGGTGTAGAAATCATCGCGCACGAAGCCGGACGAGCCATTGCTGCGAACGACGATCCTGACGCCGGCATTCTCTGCGAAAGCGGTGTCGAGGCCTTCGGCGAGGCCGGCCGCCATGAAGTCGCCGACCACCAGGACGGTGCGGGCGTCCGGCGCCTTGTCGACCACCGGGATTTCCGGTTCCGCGGGCGGGCGCGGGGCGCGGGGTTTTTTCGCCTTGGGCCTGGGCCTCGGCTTCTGGATATCCAGCGGCGGCTCAATGCGCTCGCTGCGGCGCGGAAACAAAAGGTCGCGCAACGACCAGCCGCGGTTTTGCTGCTCCTGCGCCATGGCCGGCGCATGAAAGGCGCCAGCAACGCCGACGGCAAGCACGACCACGGCCAGGACGAGCACCGGCATGCGACGAACAAGCCCTGCGATGCGCGCAGCCGAAGCCAATCGTTTCCTCCGTCCCTTGGCGCAGTCCTGCCGAAAAACCGCATCGGTTTCTCGGCAAATGCCGCGCCAACCAGATTGCTACAGTGTCCTTTGCGCGCCTGGAAGGCCGCGCGGCACCGCAGGCGGCTCTATTTCTGCCGGAGCCACTTCAGCACTTCCATGCTCGGATAGCCGTCCTGGGTCAAGCCGGCCTTGGCCTGGAAGGCCATGATGGCAGTCTTCGAGCCGTCGCCGATCTTGCCGTCGAACTTGCCGTCGTAAAGGCCATGCTGGGAAAGCCGCTTCTGCAGCTCCTGTCTTTCCTCGAAAGTAAGCTTGGTGAAAGGCCGCTTCCAGTCCTGCACCAGACCGCTCGAGCCGGCGATTTCGTCGGCAAGAAGGCCGACGGCCAGCGCATATTTGTCGGCGTTGTTGTAGGCCTTGATGACCGTGAAATTCTTGATCATCAGGAAGGCTGGCCCGCTGCGGCCGTCCGGCACCTTCAGCGTCGCCTTGTCGGAGCCGTTCTTGAACGGCTTGCCGTTGGCCCTGACGACGCCGAGCGCCTGCCACTGCGACAGTGTCTTGGAACCGCCGGGAAGTTTTCCGGCTGGCAAGGCGACCTCATAGCCCCAGGTCTTGCCGGCTTGCCAGCCATTCTTCTTCAACAAATTGGCTGATGTCGCCAGCGCATCGGGGATCGAATTCCAGATGTCTCGCTTGCCATTGCCGTCCATGTCCACGGCATAGTGCAGATAGCTGGTCGGGATGAACTGGGTGTGGCCCATGGCGCCGGCCCAGGATCCGCTCAGATGGCTTTCGTCGATGTCGCCGGTCTGCAGGATCTTCAGCGCGGCGATCAGCTGTGTGCGGGCGAATTTCGCCCGCTTCGGATCGGCGTAGGCCAAGGTCGCCAGCGAGCGCACGACGTTGCGCATGATGTCGTCGCGCTTGAGGATCTCGCCATAATTCGATTCCATCGACCAGATGGCCAGCAGGATGTAACGGTCGACGCCGAACCTGGCCTCGATCCGATCCAGCCACGGCTTCCATTTCCTGGCCATCTGCTGGCCGACGGCGACGGACTGATCATGGACGCGGTTGTCGAAATAGTCCCAGGCAGGGGCCGTGAATTCAGGCTGCGTGCGCGCCTTTTCCAGCACCACGGGATCGATATCCCTGATGTTCCTGAAGGCCTGGTCGTAGAGGGCGCCGGAAACGCCGCTCTGCACGGCGGTGGCGCGGAAGCCGGCGACCCATTGCCGGAAACCGGCATCGGCGAAAGCGGGGCCAGGCATCAGCAGAGCGAGCGATAGGCTGGCTGCCGCCATGACGCTGGTAAAAATTTTTGCGGCATTGCGAACGGACATCTTTTCCTCCTTCTCTGTCTCAGGAAAGACCATTCATCGCCGAACCAGGTTAGGAATTAGTTTACCATAGGTGCCACCGGGAACGAAAAGACGCTTCGAAGCTTTACCGGTGGACGTTCCCCTCAGTTTCCCAGTAATCCCCAATTCCGGCGTGAAAATGTCTTGAAACGGGGATTGCGGAGCTGGCCCTCAAACGGATAATTGAAAGCATGAAGAGAGTTCGCAAGGCAGTCTTCCCGGTCGCCGGTCTCGGCACACGGTTTCTTCCGGCCACCAAGGCTGTCCCCAAGGAAATGCTGACCGTCGTCGACCGGCCGGTGATCCAGTATGTGGTGGATGAGGCGCGCGAGGCCGGCATCGAGCATTTCATCTTCGTCACCGGTCGCAACAAGGCCGTCATCGAGGACCATTTCGACATCCAGTTCGAACTCTATGACACGCTGGCCCAGCGCGGCAAGGACGACCAGCTCGCCCGCCTGCAGCGGCTGCAGCCGGCGCCGGGGCAGACCAGTTTCACACGCCAGCAGGTGCCGATGGGACTTGGCCACGCCGTCTGGTGCGCCCGCGAGCTCGTCGGCGACGAACCCTTCGCGCTTTTGTTGCCTGACATGATCATGCAGTCGGAGAAGAGCTGCACGAAGGCAATGGTCGAGCTCTACGAGGAGACGGGCAACAACATCATCGCGGTGCAGGAATGCGATCCCGC
>NZ_RZQE01000066.1:0-18989 GCF_004022955.1 Mesorhizobium sp. M7A.F.Ca.US.002.01.1.1
TCGAAGAATGGCGGCACCTTCACGGTGACCGAGGGGCTGGAGGCCGGCATGCGTGTTGTCACGGCGGGCGTCCACAGCCTGAGCGAAGGCCAGAAGGTGACAGTGCCCGAGGGAGGGGCCTCATGAAAGGCTTCAATCTCTCCGACTGGGCGCTCAACCACCGCTCCATGGTCTGGTATTTCATGCTGGTCTTCGTCGTGGCTGGCGTGTTCTCCTACCTCAATCTCGGCCGTGAAGAAGATCCCAACTTCACCATCAAGACGATGATCATCCAGGCCAACTGGCCGGGCGCCTCGGTCAAGGAAACCGTGCAGCAGGTGACCGACCGGATCGAGAAGAAACTCGAGGAACTCGATAGCCTCGACTACACCAAGTCCGTCACCACGGCCGGCCAGACCGTCATCTTCGTCAACCTGAAGGACACCACCAAGGCACGCGATGTCGTGCCGAACTGGATTCAGGTGCGCAACATGGTCAATGACATCGGGGCACAGTTTCCGCAGGGTGTGCAGGGCCCGTTCTTCAACGACCGCTTCGGCGACGTCTATGGCAACATCTACGCCTTCACATCGGACGGGCTGACGCCGCGCCAGTTGCGCGACTATGTCGAGGATGCCAGAACAAAGATCCTGACCGTGCCCAACGCCGGCAAGGTCGACCTGGTCGGCGCCCAGGACGAAGCGATCTATCTCGAATTCTCAACCCGCCAGATCGCCGCCCTCGGCCTCAACCAGCAAGCGATCGTCGCCAGCCTGCAGGCGCAGAACGCGATCACGCCGTCCGGCGTCATCCAGTCCGGGCCGGAGCGCATCAGCGTGCGTGTCGGCGGGCAGTTCACCTCCGAGGAAAGCCTGCGCGCCATCAATCTGCGCGTCAACGACCGCTTCTTCCGCCTGAGCGACGTAGCGACGATCACACGCGGCTATGTCGATCCGCCGACGGCACTGTTCCGTTTCAACGGCCAGGACGCGATCGGGCTCGCCATCGGCATGAAACCCAACGCCAACCTGCTCGAATTCGGCGAGGCCCTGCACAAGGAGATGGACAAGGTGCTGGCCGACCTGCCGGTCGGTGTCGGCGTGCATCTGGTCGCCGACCAGCCGGTCATCGTCGAGGAGGCCGTCTCGGGCTTTACGCGTGCGCTGTTCGAGGCGGTCGCCATCGTGCTCGCCGTGTCGTTCATCAGTCTCGGCATGCGCGCCGGCTTCGTCGTGGCGCTGTCGATCCCGCTGGTGCTGGCCATCACCTTCACGGTCATGGCCTATCTCGGCATTTCGCTGCAGCGTATTTCCCTGGGTGCGCTGATCATCGCGCTCGGCCTTCTGGTCGACGACGCGATGATCGCGGTCGAGATGATGGTGGCGCGGCTTGAGGTCGGCGACAATCTGCGCAAGGCGGCGACCTATGTCTACACATCGACCGCCTTTCCGATGCTGACCGGTACGCTGGTGACGGTCGCCGGCTTCATCCCGATCGGCCTCAACAACAGCGCCGCCGGCGAATATACCTTCACCCTGTTCGTGGTCATCGCCGTTTCGCTGCTGGTGTCATGGATCGTGGCGGTGCTGTTTGCGCCACTGCTCGGCGTCACCATCCTGCCGGCGACGATGAAAACCAAGCATCACGACCAGCCGGGCCGCTTCACCTCACTGTTCCGGCGCGTGCTTGTCGGCTCGGTGCGCCATCACTGGCTGACCATCATCGCCACCGTGTTGTTGTTTGCCGGCTCGATCGCCGGCTTCGGCCTGGTGCAGCAGCAGTTCTTCCCGCCATCGGACCGGCCGGAGTTGATCGTCGACTGGAACCTGCCGCAGAATTCTTCGATCGCCGACACGCGCGACCAGATGGAGCGGTTCGAGCAGCGGGCACTGGTCGGCAATCCCGACATCGACCATTTCTCGTCCTATATCGGCCAGGGCGCGGTGCGTTTCGTGCTCGCCTATGACGTGCAGCCGGCCAACCCCTATTTCGGCCAGACTGTCATCGTCACCAAGAGCATCGAGGCTCGCAACCGGGTCAAGCCGGCGCTGGAAAAGCTGCTGCGCGAGGAGTTCGTCGGCACCGACGCCTTCGTCAAGCCGCTCGAACTCGGACCGCCGGTCGGCCGCCCCGTGCAATACCGCGTCGGCGGTCCCGACATCCAGACGGTGCGCGAGCTGGCGCAGCAATTCGCCGGTGTCATCTCCGCCAATCCAAAGCTCGCCGCGCCGACCTTCGACTGGAACGAGCCGCAGCGGGTGCTGAGGGTCGACGTGCTGCAGGACAAGGCACGCCAGCTCGGCATCACCTCCTCCGACATCGCCAGCGCGCTGAACAGTACGGTCGGCGGCGCCACCATCACGCAGGTGCGCGACGCCACCTACCTGATCAATGTCGTGGCCCGCTCCCGCGGCGCCGAACGCGGCTCGATCGAGACGTTGCAGAACATGCAGTTGCCGACCAGCACCGGCGAGGCGATCCCGCTCGCGGCGGTCGCCAACTTCCGCTACGATCTGGAGCAACCGACGGTGTGGCGACGCGATCGCATCCCGACCATCACCGTGCGCGCCGGGCTGGTCGGCGACGTGCTGCCGGCCACGGTCGTCAACGAACTGAAGCCATCGGTCGATGCCTTCACCGCCAAGCTGCCGCCGGGCTATTCGATCGCCACCGCCGGCTCGGTCGAGGAGAGCGCCAAAAGTCAGGGACCGATCGCCGCCGTCGTGCCGTTGATGCTGTTCGTCATGGCAACGATCCTGATGGTGCAGTTGCAAAGCTTCCAGCGCCTGTTCCTGGTCGTGGCGGTGGCGCCGCTCGGCCTGATCGGCGTGGTGGCGGCCCTGGTGCCGAGCGGAGCGCCGCTGGGCTTCGTCGCCATCCTCGGCGTGCTGGCGCTGATCGGCATCCTGATCCGCAATTCGGTCATCCTGATCGTGCAGATCGAGGATCTGGTGCGCGAGGGCAAGGATCGCTGGGCGGCGGTCATCGAAGCGACCGAACACCGGATGCGCCCGATCGCACTGACGGCGGCGGCCGCCAGCCTGGCGCTGATCCCGATCGCGCGTGAAGTGTTCTGGGGTCCGATGGCCTATGCGATGATGGGCGGCATCATCGCGGGTACCGCAATCACGCTGCTGTTCCTGCCGGCGCTTTATGTGACGTGGTTCAGGATCAAGGAGCCGAAGGGCCGGGAAGAGCCACCCGTTCTGGAGAACGGCGAACTGGCGCAAGGCTCAGCCTAAGGCTTTGCCTGATCATTCGTTGTCGTTGGAGGGCACAGGGCGCGACCTGGCGCGTTGCCATGGCGACGATTTCGAGGTGCGCCAAGCGTGCCAGCCTTCTGGCAAGTCCGCCAACGCCTGGATGCTTTCGTCCCGCTGCACAACGTTTTGCAAGCTGACGATCATGATATCGCCTTCGTCAACAGGTCCGGTTTCGCTGTTGTGGAATTGCCAACTGCCGTCGTCATCGTCATGTGAGACGTATGCAATCCAATCGCCGCGGGTAACGACTGCCCTATCCACAAACACCGCGACATTGGGAGGATCCGCAAACTTCCATTCCTCCATGGGAATTCCCCAAGATGGTTGTTCGGCGCAAAAGAGAAAACGAATTCAAGCGGTTCTCACAAACCCGTCGCTGGCCCGCAACAGATTGCGCGTATAGTCCTTTGTCACACGGCGTTCGACAAGATCCGCCGCCGCCAGATTCTCCACCGCCTCGCCGCTTTGCATCACCATCAGCCGCTCGCACATATGGGTGATGATGGCGAGGTCGTGGCTGACCATCAGGAAGGTCAGCTTGCGCCGCTTGCGTACCTCTTCCAGCAGGTTGAGCACTTCCGCCTGCACCGAGGCATCGAGCGCCGAGGTCGGCTCGTCGAGCAGCAGGATCGACGGTTCGAGAATGAGTGCACGGGCGATTGCCACGCGCTGGCGCTGGCCGCCGGAGAGCTGGTGCGAATAGCGGAACCGAAAACCGTTGCCGAGGCCGACTTCGTCGAGCGCCCGCTGGATACGCTTTTCGCCGTCGGCAAAGCCATGGATGGCAAGCGGCTCCTGCAGCAGACGGTCGACGGTCTGGCGCGGGTGCAGCGACCCGTACGGATCCTGGAAGACCATCTGCACTTCACGGTAGAAGGCCTTGTCGCGGCGCGCGCCGAGCGTCTTGCCGTTGACGACGATGCCGCCCGATGCAACCGGCGCAAGGCCGGCGATGGCCCGCAGCAGCGTCGATTTGCCGGAGCCGGATTCGCCGACCAGGCCGAAGGATTCGCCCGGCTGCACGTCGAGGCTGACGCCTTTCAGTGCGCGAAAACGGTCGAAGATCACTTCCAGCCTGTCGACGGCAATCGCAGAAGTCATGCCGCCCACTCCGGCTTGCGGTCGAGCACCGGCAGCGGGTGGCGGTCGGCACCGATCTTGGGCATGCAATTGAGCAGGCCGCGCGTGTAGGGATGCTGGGCCTGGCCGAGTTCGGACGCCTTGAGCTGCTCGACCACCTTGCCGGCATACATGACGATGACGCGGTCGCAGAAGGACGAGACCAGGCGCAGATCGTGCGAGATGAAGATCAGCCCCATGCCACGCTCACTGACCAGCCGGTCGAGGATGCCGAGCACATCGAGCTGCACGGTGACGTCGAGCGCCGAGGTCGGCTCGTCGGCGATCATCATTTCCGGACCGGCGATCAGCATCATGGCGATCATGGCGCGCTGGCCCATGCCGCCCGAAACTTCATGCGGATGCAAATTGAAGACGCGAGAGGGATCACGGATCTGCACCGCCTCCAGCATGGCCAATGCACGGTCGCGTGCCTCCGCCTTGCCGACCTTTTCATGGGTGCGCAGCGTCTCGACGATCTGGCGACCGATGCTCATCACCGGGTCGAGCGAATATTTCGGATCCTGCAGGATCATGGCGATGCGCTTGCCGCGCAGCGCCCGGCGTTCGCGTGGCGAGACGCTGAGCAGGTCGATGCCGTCGAAGGCGAGCTTGTTGGCCGATATCCGCGCCTGCGGTGGCGTCAGGCCCATGATGGCGCGGCCGGTCTGCGATTTTCCCGAGCCGGATTCGCCGACGATGCCGAGCCGTTCACGGCCGAGCGAAAAGGAAACGCCGCGCACCGCCTCGATCAGCCCGGTGCGGGTCGGGAAGGTGACGCGCAGGTCGTCTACGTCGAGAAGCGTTTTCGGTTCTCCGCTCATTGGTCGCCGCTCATTGGTCGCCACTCCGCGGATCGAGCGCGTCGCGCAGGCCGTCGCCAAGCAGGTTGAAGCCGAGGCTGACGATGAGGATGGCGAAGCCCGGCGCACCGGCCACCCACCATTGATCGAGCACGAAGCGGCGGCCGGAGGCGATCATCGTGCCCCATTCGGGCAGCGGCGGCTGCGCGCCGAGGCCGAGGAAACCGAGCCCGGCGGCGGTCAGGATGATGCCGGCCATGTCGAGCGTCACCCTGACGATCAGGGACGAAATGCAAAGCGGCATGATATGGCGCAGCACGATGCGGAAGGGCGAGGCGCCCATCAGTTGCACCGCCTTGATGTAGTCGGAATTGCGCACCGTCAGCGTCTCTGCCCGCGCGATGCGGGCGTAGGGCGGCCATGAGGTGACGGCGATGGCCAGCACTGCATTCTCGATGCCGGGGCCAAGTGCTGCGACGAAGGCCAGCGCCAGGATCAGCTTGGGAAAGGCGAGGAAGATGTCGGTGATGCGCATCAGGATGGCATCGGTCCAGCCACCGGCATAGCCTGCAACGGTGCCGACCAGAAGGCCGATGGGTGCGGCGATGATGGCAACCAGGATGACCACGTAAAGCGTCCAGCGCGAGCCGTAGAGGATGCGCGACAGGATATCGCGGCCGAGATCGTCGGTGCCGAACCAGTGCTCGGCGCTCGGCGCCAGCAGGCGCGCGTTCTTCAGGTCGCCGAACGTTGGCGAATAAGGTGCCAGCACGCCTGCAAGGGCGGCAACGACCAGCAGGGCGATGATGATGAGCAGGCCCAGAAACGCCAACCGGTTGGCGGAAAAGCGCCGCCACGCCACATAGGCGCGGCCGAGCCTTGCCTGCATGCGCGAGGCCGGCCGCTCGCTGAGCAGCCAGTCGCGACGGCTCTGGATGGTGTCGACGCTCATGCGGACTTCGTCCTCGGATCGAGCACACGATACAGCAGGTCGGACAGAAGGTTGATGGCGATGAACACCGAGCCGATGACGATGGTGCCGCCGAGCACCGCATTCATGTCGGCGTTCTGCAGCGAATTGGTGATGTAAAGGCCGATGCCCGGCCATGAGAAGACGGTCTCGGTCAGCACCGAACCTTCCAGCAGTCCGGCATAGGAAAGCGCGATCACCGTCACCATCGGCACCGCTGCGTTGCGCAGCGCGTGACCCCAGATGATGCGCGTTTCCGACAGGCCCTTGGCGCGCGCCGCGACGATATATTCCTGCGACAATTCGTTGAGCATGAACGAGCGCGTCATGCGGCTGATATAGGCGAGCGAGAAATAGCCGAGCAGCGAGGCCGGCAGGATGATGTGGCGGAAGGCGTCGTAAAAAACGTCCCACTGCCCCTGCATCGCAGAGTCGAGGAGATAGAAGCCGGTGATCGGCGTAAAGGTGTATTCGTAGACGACGTCGAGCCTCGCCGGGAAGGCAACCCATTGCAGCTTGGCGTAAAACAGCACCAGCCCAAGCAGCCCCAGCCAGAAGATCGGCACGGAATAACCGATCAGGCCGATGACGCGCACGATCTGGTCGATGAGGCTGCCGCGCCTGACCGCGGCCAGCACACCGAGCGGCACGCCGAACAAAGCGCCGATCAGCGTTCCGAGGGTCGCCAGTTCCGTCGTGGCCGGAAGCGCCCGGCGAATGTCGGTCATGACCGGATTGGTGGTCAGCACGGAGACGCCGAAATTGCCGTTCAGCGCATTCTTCACATAGATGTAGAACTGCTCGATCAACGGCAAATCGAGGCCCATCTCGCGGCGCGTGCGCTCAACCACATTGGCCGGCGCCCGGTCGCCGAGCACCGCCAGCACCGGGTCGATCGGAATGACGCGGCCGATGAAGAAGGTGACCGCGAGCAGACCAAGATAGGTCGTGATCGCAATGACCAGGAAACGGCCAAGCGATGATGCAATAGCGACGGCGCGGGCGCTGCCGCGCCCCGCCGCCACTTCTTTTTCAACCGCGCTCATGCGGCGTGTCCGCGAGCACTATTCCTTGGACACCGGTCCGACGAAGTTGGTGTCGAAGCTCGGGCCGAGCGCAAAGCCCTTGAGGTTCTTGCGCAGGCCGGCCACTTCCAGCTGCTGGTGGATGACGACGAAGGGGCTGGTGTCGAGGATTTTCTTCTCGAGATCCTTGTACATGTCGGCGCGCTTGCCGGCATCCTTCTCGAGCAGTGCCGCTTCCGTCTGCTTGGTCAGGTCCGGAATGTCCCAGGCGTTGCGCCAGGCCAGCGTCTTGGTCTTGGCCCCATCCGAATTGTCCGGGTTCGAGGCAAAGGTCTGGGCGTTGGAGTTCGGGTCGAAATAATCCTGGCCCCATTGGCCGATATAGATGTCGTGGTTGCGGGCGCGGTATTTGGTGAGCGTCTGCTTGCCGTCGCCCGGGATGATCTCGAGCTTGATGCCGGCCTGTCCGAGCGTCTGCTGGATCGATTCCGCCATCCCGGTCGTCGGCTGGCCGGTGCGTACGTCCATGGTTACGCTGAAGCCGTCGGGCAGACCGGCCTTGGCCAGCAATTCCTTGGCCTTGGCGACATCGAGCTTGAACGGATTCTCATCCAATTCGCCGAGCACGCCCTTGGGCAGGAAGGTCTGATGGATTTCGCCGATGCCCTTGAGGATGGTGGAGCTCAAGGCATCATAGTCGACCAGATACTTGAACGCCTGGCGCACCTCCGGCTTGGCGAGGGTCGCGTTCTTCTGGTTGAGGCTGATGTAATAGACCGTACCCTTGGGCGCGCTGGTGGTGGTGAGGTCGGCGTTCTTGGCGATGGCGTCGAGGTCGTTCGGTTCGAGATTGCGGGCAACGTCGATGTCGCCAGCCTCGAGCGCCAGGCGCTGGCCCGAGCTTTCCTTCATGTTGCGATAAATGACGCGGGCAAGCTTGGCTTTTTCGCCGTAGTAATTGTCGTTGCGCTCGAGAACGACGGCTTCGTTGGCCCGCCATTCGCGCAGCTTGAAGACGCCGGAGCCGGCATAGCCGGTCTTCAGCCAGGCATTGCCGAAATCATTGTCCCATTTGTAGTCGGCGCTCGGCGTGACCGCAGCCACATGTTCCTTGACCAGCTTGGCGTCGACCACCGAAGCGACCGTTGCCGACAGGCAGTTCAGCACGAAACTCGGCGCATAGGCCTTGTCGACGGTGAACTGGAAGGTGCCGTCGTCGACAGCCTTGGCCTTTTCGGTGACGTTGTCACCGCTGATGCCGAACTGGCCGATGATGAAGGCCGGGCTCTTGTCGAGCTTGATGACGCGCTCGAACGACCAGGCGACATCGGACGCCGTGATCGGATTGCCGGAAGCGAATTTCAGGCCGGGCTTGAGCTTGAACGTGTAGGTCAGGCCGTCATCGGAGACGGTCCAGCTTTCGGCAAGGTCGCCCTTGACCTTGGAGGTGTCGCTGAGGTCGAGACGGACAAGCAGATCATAGGTGTTGCCGGTGACCTCGGCGGTCGACAGCTCGAACGCCTCGCCCGGATCCATGGAGATGATGTCGTCGATCGCGAAACCTTCGACCAGCGTGTCGGCGGGCGTGACCGCACCGGCGGGCGCGCCGGCCAGAAGCAGCGCCGACATGGCGGCACCCGCGAGCAGGAAGCGAGAGCGTAGAGCAAGCTTTTCCATCATCATTGTGATTGTTCCCTGTTTTGTTGTTTGTTGACCTGAGTTCCCGGCTCAGGGTTGCGGAATTTTTTCGGGGCCTGGAGACGGCCCCTCTGCCCACTTACCGTCGTGGTTTTTGTCCAGTTGGTCAACACCATATCCGGCGGCCCCGTGGCGGGCAACGAGCATTTATACGACGGCTCATTGGGCCAGAAAGGCCGGTGGGGTGTCGACGCATAGGCCAGCCAATCGAGGCTGCCGATCGAGAAAAATCTGCTAATTTCGGAGCTATTTCAGCACTGCGACCAGGTCGGCGTCAGGGAAGCAGGTGGCGGCGCGGCCGTTCTTGGCTTGCCATATGCCGATCGAGCGGCGGGTCTTGAAGCCGGGCAGGCCATCGGCGCTGCCGACATCATAGCCTTTGGCCTCCAGCGCCCGCTGCAGGGCGGCGATGTCCGAACGGTGCAGCCCGCCGACCGCGCCCCAGCTGCCGGCGAAGTTCTGATCGCCATGGGCGATGCGATCGGCGCCATGGCCGATGAACAGCGCGTACAGGTCGCTGGTGTTGTATTGCTTCAGCACGTAGAAATTGGGCGTGGCGACAAAGGCCGGGCCGCTGCGCCCTGCCGGCATCAGCAGAAAGCCTTCGGCCTTCAGCTCACTCACTGGAAACGGTTTGCCGCCGACGCGCTTGATGCCCATATCAGCCCATTGCGAGATTTTCTTGCCCTGGTCCGGGCCTTCCAGCGAACAGGAAACGCTTTCCGGCACCGTCACCTCGAATCCCCAGCCACGACCCTTTACCCAGCCATAGTGGACGAGATAATTGGCGATCGAGGCCAACACGTCCGGCGTCGAGTTCCAGATGTCGACGCGGCCGTCGCCGTCGAAATCGACGGCATGTTTCAGGAACGAGGTCGGCATGAATTGCGGCTGGCCGAGCGCGCCGGCCCAGGACGATTTCATCGCGCCGACCGGAGCCAGCCCGCGCTCGACGATCTCGAGTGCGGCAAGCAGTTCGGTGCGGAAGAAGTCCTTCCTGGTCGACATGAATGCCTTGGTGCCCAGCACTTCGAAGGCGTCATAAGGCATCTTCGCCGCGCCGAATCCGGTCTCGCGGCCCCAGATCGCCAGCAGCACTTCGCCCGGCACGCCATAGCGCTTTTCGATGGCCGCAAGTGTCCTGGCATTGGCGGCTTCGCGCGCGCGCCCGCCCGCCGTCACCGCGCGAACCGTCTTCTCGGCGAAATAGGCGCCGGGTGAGCCGAATTCGGCCTGGTGCTGCTTCTGCGGCGTGGCCGCCTTCTCGCCCGGCTTGACCAGGTCCGGCAGCTTCAGATTGGGCTTGATGCCGTCGAAGGCGGCGTCGAAGGTGGTTTTGGAAATGCCTTTCGCCTTGGCCTGTGGCCAGAGGTCGTTCTGCAGCCAGGCGCGGAACTGGTCGTCGATCTTTGCGGCGGAGGCGGGGGGGGAAAAGACCGAGAGAAGAACTGCAAAAAAGGAAAACAGAACCAATCTGAGAGGGTTGCGTTCCTTCGCACCCCTCTCCGTCCTGTCGAGGGGGGTGCTTGGCACCAGCCTGGAAGGACGCGCAAAAATCATGACCCGCATCCTCTGCCGCAACTTTGTCAAAACGCCGTCCGCGAACGCAGCGCCGCGGCCAGCGTGCCCTCATCGAGATAGTCGAGTTCGCCGCCGACCGGCACGCCATGCGCAAGGCGCGTCACCTTGATGTCGAAGCCGGACAACTGGTCGGTGAGGTAATGCGCGGTCGTCTGGCCCTCGACCGTCGCGTTGACGGCAAGGATGATCTCCTTGACCTCGCCGCCGGCGACGCGATCAACCAGCGAGCGCATGTTGAGCTGCTCGGGGCCGATGCCGTCGAGCGGCGACAGCGTGCCGCCGAGCACGTGGTAGCGCACATTCATCGCCGCCGCGCGCTCCAGCGCCCACAGGTCGGAGACGTCCTCGACGACGATGATGGTGCCGGCATCACGGCGCGGATCGGTGCAGATCATGCAAGGGTCCGATGTATCGACATTGCCGCAGGTCGAGCAGATGCGCACCTTGTCGGCCGCCTCGGCCATGGCGGCGGCAAGGGGCGACAAAAGCTGCTCTTTCTTCTTGATCAGATGAAGGGCGGCACGCCTGGCCGAACGGGGTCCCAGCCCCGGCACCTTGGCCAGGAGCTGGATCAGACGTTCGATCTCGGGACCGGCGATTCGCTTCGACATCGCTCTGATCTAGAGCAATTCCAGGAAAAGTGCGAAGCGGTTTTCCGTCCGGAATTGCGTCAAAACGAAAAGCTGGAGCGGTTCACCGTTTCCGCGAAACGGTGAACCGCTCCAGGATTTTTCAGAGCGCTTTGGAACATCTGCATCCGCATGACCGCCATATTGGGCCTTGGCGGACCGCGGGGCGCAGATCAGTTGGTCTCGAGCGGCCGGCCCTGGCTGACAATCATCGCGCCAATGGCGTCTGTGTTCTCAGGCGTCGACTGGAACCCCATCGACGCCTCTTGCGGCGCGTCTTGAACCGACGAGATGACCCTTGTGTTCAAGCTTCCGCCAAAACGCGCGGCATCCGGCTCTTCCATCGGCTCCTGCATCGCCACCACCGTCGGCTCTTGCGAGACACGCGCGGATTTCGCGGCCGGCGCGGCGGCGGCGGTCACATAGGTCTGCTGGGCGGGAGCGGATCGAACGGTTGCCGTCCTGGCTGGACGCACCGGCTCGGCGGACGCGACCATCGTCACCGGCGCGGCTGACTTGTCGGGCGCCGCCGAGGCAATAGCGACCTGCGGCTCATCCGGCAGCGGCTGCCAGTTGCGGCCGCGCTTCTCGTAGAAGGCATTGCCGCCGGCAACCATGGTGTAGTGCATGTTCTTGTAGGGGAAGCGGAGGCCGGCTGTGTGGAAGAACATGGTGTTCTTGAGCTTGGACTTGCGCTCGCCCTTCAGCACCGCGTCGGCGGCTTCCTCGACATCGGGCATTGCGCGTGAATTCATCGGCCTTGTCATGACACCTGGCGCGAACTGCCCGGGCTCGCCCACCACTTGGCAGATGGTGCTGCCATGGTTGCCGGAGCGCAGCCGGTTCATCACCACCGTGCCGACCGCGATCATGCCGTCGCGGCTCGAGCGGTTCGACTCGAAGAACATCGCCCGTTCCAGGCATTCCTTGTCCTTCGGCGTGTGGCTGTAGGCCCCTGAACTCAGGAAACCCGGCGTGATGGCGTCGGTCAGGCTGGCGACGGACATGCCGTGTGAAGTGGTCTGGCTGCAGGCAGCCAAAAACAGGGGTGAAATGACGGCGCCGAGCAACAGCGGCGTCTTCCATCGCGTGGAAATCAACAGGTAACCCTCTCACTTCGTGCCCGCCCCCAGGCTGCGGCAAGAATGAGACACTTTCGGGCAAAATGATGGCCAAAACGTTATTAACAACGTACTGTTGCCAAATTGGCACAATTTCGTGGCTTTCCAGATAGATCGAGCCGTCATTTCACAAAAGCGATGACCGCTCTCTCTTTGTTTCGCCGCAATTGCCCCAAGGGAAAGCACCACGCGATTTTTCCTGAAGCGATCTACCGCCCGGCCGCTATCGCGGCCGGCTGGCCAGGCTCAAGCTCCTCGACCCTCTCCGAAAACAGGCCGCGCCGGAGGAACAGCGTCCGCGCCTCCCTGGCCGTCGGCGCGATCTTTCCCGGCCAGTCGCTGTCTATGAACTCAGCCTTGGTGAAGTCCGGATTTGTCTCGCTTGCCGCCTCGAGGAATTCGGCGATCTCCAGCACGATCGCGCGCTCGTCCTTCGAAAGCGCCGATGTGCCGGCTTCGATCGATGGGCGATGGAGGAAATCCTCGAACAGATAGAAATAACCCTTGATGCCGACGAGATCGACGCCGTCGTCACAATCGGCCAGGATTTCCAGGATCTCGTAGATCCTGTTGCGGATACGCTGCTCGATCAGTCTTTCGGACGGCTCTTCGGCCATGGCCGCACCGAAGGCTAGAAGGGCAGTTTCATTCCCGGCGGGATCGGCAGGCCCGCGGTCAGCGCCTTGGTCTTTTCCTGCATGATCTGCTCGACCTTGGTCTTGGCGTCGTTGTGAGCGGCCAGCACCAGGTCTTCCAGGATCTCGACATCGTCTTCCTTGAACAGAGACGGATCGATCTTCAACGACTTCATCTCGAATTTTCCGGTCAGCGTCACATTGACCAGGCCGCCGCCGGCCTGGCCGGACGCTTCCAGCGTGGCGATCTCGTCCTGCATGGCCTGGAACTTGGCCTGCATTTCCTTCGCCTTGCCCATCAGGCCGAGAAGATCTTTCATGGTCGGGTCCTTTGCGGATTCGTGGCTGGATCAGGGTTCATCGTCGTCAGCCGGCGGCTCGACCGGCACTTCGGCCTCTGCCGTTTCGGCTTCCGGCGCGTCCGGAATGCGCACATCGATGATCTTGGCACCGGGAAAGCGCGCCAGGATGGCGGCCACTGTCGGGTCGCTCTTGGCATCGAGAAAAGCCGTCTCGCGTTTGGCCGATTCCATTTCGGCGAGCGTCTGGCCGCCCTCTTCCTTCGACAGCGAGACAAGCCAGCTGCGACCGGTCCAGGCGCGCAATTTCGTCGTCAGGTCGTTGAGCAGCATCTTGGGCGCATCGCTGGTCAGGCCAACGTCGATGCGGCCGGGCTCGATGCGTACAAACCGGATGCAGCTTTTGACCAGCACCTTGAAGGCGATGTCGCGCTGCGCGTCTGCCAGGGCAATGATGTCGGCCAGCGATTTCAGCGGCGCCGATTGCGCCTCCGTGACCGGCTCCGGCGGAGCGACGTAGGCAACGGGCGCAGGCGAGGCTTCGACCAGCCGCATGGTCTGCGCGCCGCCCGGGCCAGACGGCATGCGCGTCTGCGCCACCGCGCTGACGCCGTTGCCGTTGCCTCCTCCCCCTGCGGGCGCCCCATTTGGGCGCAGCGCGCCATTCTGCACCGGCGCGGCGCCTTCAAGCGATCTCAACGCCTCGTCCAGCGTCGGCAGGTCGGCGGCATGCGCCAGCCGGATCAGCACCATTTCGGCGGCACTGACCGGCCGGTTGGAGGACTGCACCTCTGGAATGCCCTTGAGCAGCATCTGCCACGTCCGCGACAGCACCCTGACCGACAGCGTCCTGGCGAAATCGGCGCCGCGCTGCCGCTCGTCCTCGGATAGCGAGGCATCCTCGATGGCCGTCGGCACGAAACGCAGCCGGGTGACGAGGTGGTTGAATTCGGCAAGGTCGGTCAGCACGGCGGCCGGATCGGCGCCGGTATCGTACTGCGCACGGAATTCGCCAAGGGCTGCCGCCACATCGCCTTTCATCACATGTTCGAACAGGTCGACGATGCGGGCGCGGTCGGCAAGCCCCAGCATCGCCCGAACCGCGTCGGCGCCGACAGAGCCGGCGCCATGGGCAATCGCCTGGTCGAGGATGGAGAGCGAATCACGAGCCGAGCCCTCGGCGGCGCGCGCGATCATCGCCAGCGCGTCGTCGTCGACCGAAATGCCCTCCTTGGCCGAGATCGAGGCGAGATGCCCGACCAGCGCGCCGGCGTCGATGCGCCTCAGGTCGAAGCGCTGACAGCGCGACAGGACGGTGATCGGAACCTTGCGGATTTCGGTGGTGGCAAAGATGAATTTGACGTGCGGCGGCGGCTCTTCCAGCGTCTTCAGAAGGCCGTTGAAGGCCTGCGTCGACAGCATGTGCACTTCGTCGATGATATAGACCTTGTAGCGGGCCGAGACCGGCGCGTAGCGCACGCGCTCGATGATGTCCCTGATGTCGTCGATGCCGGTGTGCGAGGCGGCGTCCATCTCGATGACGTCGACATGGCGGCCTTCCATGATCGCCTGGCAATGTTCGCCGAGGACGGCAAGGTCGACCGACGGCTGGTCGATATCAGTGGTTTTATAGTTCAGGGCGCGCGCGAGGATGCGCGCCGTCGTCGTCTTGCCGACGCCGCGCACGCCGGTCAGCATCCAGGCCTGGGCGATACGGCCGGTGGCAAAGGCGTTGGTGAGGGTGCGCACCATCGGCTCCTGGCCGACCAGCTCGGAGAAGTTCGAAGGACGGTACTTGCGTGCCAGCACGCGATAGGCGGCGGCCTTGCCTATCTCCAGGCTCTTTGGTCCCGAATTTCCGGCTTCGCTCATACGCCCGTAAAGCTCCAAATGGCCGCGCCCGAAGGCGGCCGATTCCTGCGCATAGTCTCGCCCGCGCTGCAATGCGTCGTCAATGTCGCGAGAGGGGCCGATGAGGTGGGAGGCTGGAACAATGACCCGTTCCGGGCTCGTTAGGGCTGCTTCCTTCCGGACCTGACCCGGTTGGCGAGTGGATCGTCCACCACCAACCTCCCGCTTTCCATATCGGCAATTGCGCGACGAAATGCAAGTGCGCCGCAGAAATCGCAAAAATATGGAATTGGCGCACCAAAGCGTGAGGGGCGCAATGATTCGCTTGCAGCCCCCCTGCCGCCGCTCTAGCGTTCCTGCGTTTGAGGAAAACAAGAAAAGCAAGGGAAACGCCGATGCTGCCGGGCCTGAAGGCCGGATTCACGCTGGACGCACGGCTGGAGGCGGACAGCGAGCAGTTGATGTGGCTTGGGCTGTGCGAGCTGCGGGTGATGAACGACCGCCGCTGGCCCTGGTTGCTGCTGGTGCCGCAGCGCCCCGGCGCGGAGGAAATCCACGACATGACGCCGCTCGACCAGGCGATGCTGACCTTCGAGACCAATATGGTGGCGCAGGCGCTGAAGAAAGCGACCGGCTGCACCAAGATCAACACCGGCGCGCTCGGCAACATCGTGCGCCAGTTGCACATCCATGTCATCGCGCGTTCTGAAGGCGATCCCGGCTGGCCAGGTCCTGTGTGGGGACATGGCCTGCGAGAGCCCTATCAACGTTCCGACTTGCGACGGTTTGCCGAAACGATCAAGGCGGCGCTATAAGCGTTCCCCGTGTCCATCCCTCAACATATTCCAGAGTCCCCATGAGCTTCCGCCTGTTTGACGCGCCTTTGCGCGAGCCGAGCCAGTTCGTCGGCTTCGCCGGCAACACGATCGACCGGCAGTCCGAGAACCGCGCCGACGATTCGGTCGACAAGGCGCTGGCCGATCCGGCGACGCGGCTGCTTCTGATGCATGGCGGCCGGCTCTATCTGAAGCTCGGCGATGGCGGCGCTCTCGATCCCTGGTTCGGTGCGACCGAGAGCGAGCCCTTCAAGGTTTCCCTGGCGCAAGGCATCCTGCTCGGCTTTTCCGAACGAGGACCGGTGCTGGCCGTGCCCGCCGGCGTCGAACCCGAACAGCTTCCGGAAACAGTCAAGGCCATCGACTACCGCTCGGTCTACATGCAAGGGCTGATCGACGAGGCGGCGGCCGGCGCGATGGCGCAAGGGGCGGCTTTGCTCGCCTGGCATGCCAGCCATCGCTTCTGCAGCAAATGCGGCACGGAATCGCAGATGCGGGCCGGCGGCTACAAGCGGCATTGCCCGAATTGCGGCACCGAGCATTTTCCGCGCACCGACCCGGTGGCGATCATGCTGACGGCGACGCGGGAGAAGTGCCTGCTCGGGCGCGGCCGTCATTTCGCGCCTGGCATGTATTCGGCCCTCGCCGGCTTCATCGAGCCGGGCGAGACGATCGAGGCGGCGGTGCGCCGCGAGACGCTGGAAGAGGCCGGCATCCGGCTTGGCCGCGTCGTCTACCACGCCAGCCAGCCCTGGCCGTTCCCCTATTCGCTGATGATCGGCTGCTTCGGCGAGCCGCTCAATGACGATATCCAGGCCGACCTCAACGAGCTTGAGGACTGCCGCTGGTTTTTTCGCGACGAGGTGCGCCGGATGCTGGAAAGGACGCACCAGGACAATCTGATCACGCCGCCGAAAGGCGCCATTGCGCATCACCTCATCCGCGCCTGGGTCGATTCAGAATGATGGCAGCGAACACCTAAAGACATTGCAGGAGCAGGACATGATCCGTCACACCGTCGTTTTCACGCTGAAGCATCCGCCGCATTCGCTGGAGGAAAAGCGGTTCCTGGTCGACGCCAAGAGGATCCTCACCGCGATCAGGGGCGTCACGCATTTCGAGCAATTGCGGCAGATCAGCCCCAAGAACGACTATCGTTTCGGCTTCTCGATGGAGTTCGCCGACCAGGCCGCCTACACCAGATACAACGACCATCCAGACCATGTCGCCTTCGTGCGCGACCGCTGGGTGCCGGAGGTCGAGACCTTCATGGAGATTGACTATGTCCCGCTGGGCGCGGTGATCTAGTCCGCAACCTTCCACTGCTCACGCGACTCGCTGGCCGGATAGACGCCGAGAATGCGCACTTCGCGCGAGAAGAAACGAAGCTCGTCCAGCGCCAGCTTGACCAGCGGGTCGTCGGGGTGGCCCTCGATGTCGGCGTAAAACAGCGTCGCCGTGAAAGCGCCCAGCTGGTAGCTCTCCAGCTTGGTCATGTTGATGCCGTTGGTGGCGAAGCCGCCCATCGCCTTGTAGAGCGCGGCCGGCACGTTGCGGACGCGGAAGATGAAGGTCGTCATCATCTTGACGTCGGGCGAAGGACGCTCGGCCCATTGCTTGTTCTTGGTCAGGACGACAAAGCGGGTGACGTTTGAGTCGGTGTCCTCGACGTTTTGCTCGATGATATCGAGCCCGTAGAGGGTCGCGGCCAGGGCCGGCGACAGCGCCGCCATGCTGCGGTCCTTGACCTCGGAGACCATTTTGGCGGCGCCGGCCGTGTCGCCGGCGACGATCGCCTTCCAACCGTTCTTGCGAACGTATTTGCGGCACTGGCCAAGCGCATGGATGTGGCTGTGCACCGTCTTGATCTCGTCGCGCTTGACGCCTGGCAGCACCATCAGCTGGAAATGGATCGGCAGGAAATATTCGCCGACGATGTGCAGCTTCGATTCCGGCAGGAGATGATGGATATCGGCGACGCGCCCGGCAATGGTGTTCTCGATCGGGATCATGGCGAGGTCGGCCTTGTTGGTCTCGACCGCGTTGAAGGCATCCTCGAAGGTCGGGCAGGGCAACGGCTCCATCGAAGGGAACATGTTGCGGCTGGCGGTGTCGGAATTGGCGCCCGGTTCGCCCTGGAAGGATATTCTGTTGGTCTTTTCAGGCATGCCGATATCTCAGGTTGAAAGGATTGTTCTGGCGCGTTCGAGGTCTTCAGGCGTGTCGACGCCGAGCGGCAGCGACTGGACGATCTCGGCGTCGATGCGCATGCCGGCTTCCAGCGCCCGCAACTGTTCCAGCCGCTCGCGCCGTTCGAGCGGCGACGGCTTCAGCGCGACGAAACGCTCGAGTGCTTCGCGGCGATAGGCGTAGAGGCCGACATGATGGTAGAGCGGCCCCTCGCCCCAAGGCGCCGTGGCACGGGTGAAATAGAGCGCCCTCAGCCTGCTGCCGGAAAGCGGCGAGCCGACGATCTTGACGACATTGGGATTGGTCTTTTCCTCATCGCGGACGATCTCGACGCCGAGCGTGGCGATATCCACCGCACTGTCCTCGAAAGGCCTGAGCGACGCGGCGATGATCCGGGGATCGATGGTCGGCAGGTCGCCCTGCACATTGACGATGGTTTCGACCTTGCGCCCGGGGTCGAGCGCGACCAGCGCCTCGTGGATGCGGTCGGAGCCGGATTCGTGATCCATGCGCGTCATCACGGCCTCGAAACCGTGCGCGCGCACCGCTTGCGCCACGCTTTGCGTGTCGGTCGCCACCACCACCCGGCCAAGGCCGGCTTCGGCGGCGCGGCGGGCGACATGGACGATCATCGGGGCGCCGGCGATGTCGGCCAGCGGCTTGCCCGGCAGGCGGGTCGAAGCCATGCGGGCCGGGATCAGGATCAGCGTGGACATTTCGGGTGCAAGGCGTCTCGAAAGAGGACAGGGAAAGTGGCAAAAGGTCTCACTGGAAGCGCCCTTATAGGTGTTGCAACGCCGCAGCAAAAGACCTAGTTTCCGCCCGATTTGACCGCCCTGGCAGGGCGGGTCACGATACCGACGGACGGAGTGGACGGTTCTGTCCGCCGGAAAAGGGAGCAAGGGGCGTATGGATTCCAACGAAGTCAACAAACTGCTCGCCGGATTGCTCGGAACCGTTTTCGTCGTCTTCTCGGTCGGCATTGTGTCC
>NZ_RZQE01000670.1:0-2533 GCF_004022955.1 Mesorhizobium sp. M7A.F.Ca.US.002.01.1.1
GTGTCGATCACCAGAAGGTCGACGCCGGCATCGATGAGGCGTTCGGCGCGCTCGAAACCGTCATCGCCGACGCTGGTGGCGGCGGCGGCGCGCAGGCGGCCCTGTGCGTCCTTGGTGGCGTGCGGATTGAGCTGCGACTTCTCGATATCCTTGACGGTGATCAGTCCGACGCAATTGCCTTGCCTGTCGACGACGACCAACTTTTCGATCCTGTGCTGGTGCAGGAGGCGCTTGGCCTCGTCCTGGTCGACGTTCTCCTTGACCGTGATCAGGTTGTCACGGGTCATCAGTTCATGGACCTTCTGCGCCGGATCGGACGCAAAGCGCACGTCGCGATTGGTCAGGATGCCGATCAGCCGGCCGATCTTGTGGCCGCCGCTGCCGCCGTTCTCGACCACCGGAATGCCCGAGATCGAATAGCTGCGCATCAGGCCCAGCGCGTCGGCGAGCGTCGCGTCGGGGCCGATGGTGACGGGATTGACCACCATGCCGGATTCGAATTTCTTGACCTGCCGCACCTGCTCGGCCTGTTCGGCCGGCGAGAAATTGCGGTGGATGACGCCAATGCCGCCGGCCTGGGCCATGGCTATGGCAAGCCGCGCCTCGGTGACGGTGTCCATCGCCGCCGACAGGATCGGCACATTCAGGTCGATGTCGCCGGCGATGCGGGTGCGGACATCGGTTTCGCCAGGCATGACCTCGGAATGACCCGGCTGCAGCAGCACGTCGTCAAAGGTCAGCGCCAATGCGCCGGTGGACGTTTCGATGATTTTTGCCATGGCCAGTCCCTTGAACATAAAAACGGTGGGGGAATACAAAAAAGCGCTGGACCGGAATGGACAGCGCCGACTCGTTTCTTCCCTTTCAGGATTGGCGCTGGCTGGTACCACGTCCAAGCACCGATGAAAAGCCGATGATTTCACGCTCCCGGAAAGGTGACTTTCCGGCGAAGGGATGCCACCTGTGGTTGCCGGTCGCACAAAAGTGACAGCAAATTAATGCGACATCCCGGCGAAGGCATGGTAACCGCCCGCCTCAGGGCCGACATGCAACCGGCAACGCAACATTCAAGTCTGGACGCGTTCGTTGAACCGCACCATCCCGCTTATATTGGCGGTCGCCCTTTTCATGGAAAACATGGATTCGACTGTTATCGCGACATCGCTGCCGGCGATCGCCGTCGACATCCACACCAGCCCGATCGCGCTCAAGCTGGCCCTGACCGCCTATCTCGTCTCGCTGGCGATCTTCATTCCGATCAGCGGCTGGATGGCCGACCGTTTCGGCGCCAAGAATATCTTTCGCGCCGCGATCGCCGTCTTCATCGTCGGTTCGATCGCCTGCGCGCTCTCCGGTTCGCTGCCGGCTTTTGTGGTCTCGCGCTTCCTGCAAGGCATTGGCGGCGCCATGATGACACCGGTCGGGCGGCTGGTGCTGGTGCGCGCGACACCAAAAAGCGAACTCGTCGCGGCGATGTCCTGGCTAACCGTTCCGGCGCTGGTCGGTCCGCTGGTCGGTCCGCCGGTCGGTGGCTTCATCACCACCTATTTCACCTGGCACTGGATCTTCCTGATCAATGTGCCGATCGGCCTGATCGGCATCTGGCTGGCGACGCGTTTCCTGCCGGAGACCGAATCGATGGAGACGCCGCCGCTCGACTTCCTCGGCTTCGTGCTAAGCGGGTTGGCGGCATCCGGCGTGGTTTTCGGCCTGTCGGTGGTGAGCCTGCCCTATTTGCCGCCGGCCACCGGCCTTATCACCGTAGCGGTCGGCCTGCTGTCGGGCGCGCTCTATCTGCTGCACGCGCGGCGCGCCAAAAATCCCTTGCTGGCGCTCGAATTGTTCCGCAACCAGGTGTTCCGCTCCTCGGTGCTTGGCGGCGGACTGTTCCGCATCGGCATTGGTGCCGTGCCGTTCCTGCTGCCGCTGATGTTCCAGATCGGTTTTGGGCTGACGCCGTTCCAGTCCGGCATGATCACCTTCGTCTCGGCGATCGGCGCCATCGGGATGAAGTTTGTCACCGCGCTGATCTTCCGCGTCGCCGGCTTCCGCCGCGTCCTGGTTGTCGGTTCTCTGGTCGCCGCCGCCTCGATCGCCATCAACGGCCTGTTCACACCCGACACACCCTATCTCTTGATGCTGGCCATGCTGCTCGTCGGCGGCTTCATCCGCTCGATGTTCTTCACCGGCGTCAATGCGCTCGCCTATGCCGAGGTTTCGGCTGAAGACACCAGCAAGGCGACACCGATCACGGCGGTGTTCCAGCAGTTGTCGGTCGCGCTCGGCGTGGCGCTGGCCGGCGGAATCCTGGAAGTGTCCACAAGCCTGCACGACCGGTCACTGACGCTGGCGGATTTCCACACCGCGTTTTTCGTCGTCGCGGCGATTTCGGCCGCCGCGTCGCTGTCGTTCATGCGGCTGGCGCCCGATGCCGGCAACGCCATCTCCGGCCACGGCCGCCTGACCACACCCAAGACGCTGGAAACGAGCACGGCGGGGAAGTAGTTTTCTCCTTCCTTCTCCCCCGTGGGAG
>NZ_RZQE01000671.1:0-2527 GCF_004022955.1 Mesorhizobium sp. M7A.F.Ca.US.002.01.1.1
GATGCAAGGGGCCTGCCAGCGGCCGCGACAGATGCGGGATCATCAGCCCGACGAAGCCGATGACCCCGGCGACAGAGACCAGGATCGCCGTCGAGAAGGCGGCGACGAGAAACGTCATTCGGCGCATGCGCGCCACTGGCACGCCAAGGCTTTCGGCGGCGTTTTCGCCGGCCAGGAAGGCATCGAGCCGGCGGTGGTTCCACAGCGCGTAAGCCAGAATGGTGCCCGCACCCAGCGCGCCCAACCAGATATTGTCCCAGCGCGCCAGGCCAAGGCCGCCCATCGTCCAGAACAACACGGAGTGGGCGGCGCGCTGGTCGCCGGCAAAGACCAGGTAGTTGGTCAAGGCGGTGAACATGAAGGACACGGCAAGGCCGGCGAGGATCAGCCGCTCCGGCCCTTGGCCCCTCACCCGCGCGACCAGCAGCAGGACGACGCCGGCGGCCAATATGCCGCCGGTGAAGGCCGCGACCGGCAACGTCCAGATGCCAAAGCTGTCGCCGAAGACGGTGATGACGGAAACAGCACCGGCGGCGGCGCCCGACGACAGGCCGAACAGGAACGGATCGGCGAGATCGTTGCGGGTCACTGTCTGCAGCAGCGCGCCGACGACGCCGAGGCCCGCGCCGACGCAGATGGCCAGGATCGTGCGCGGCAGCCGCAGATCGACGACGATCTTGCCGACCGGCCCGGACACGTCGTGCCCGCCTAAGCCGATTGCGCGGCCAAGCGCTGCTACAACGTCGGCCAGCGGGATCAGCGTCGAGCCATAGGCGATCGACAGCAGAGCGAGAGCGGCGATCGCCGCCGCTCCCGCCAGCATGGCCAACGCAAATGCCGGATGGCGCAAGCTCAAAATGCTTCCGGGTGCATGGCCTTGGCGATCTTGTCGATCGCTTCGATGTTGGCGGGTCCAGGCGTCAGCTCGGCGTAGCGGAGGGCAACGAAGCGCTCGTTCTTGACCGCGTCGGTCTCCTTCATGGCCGGATGCGCCTTCAGGAAGTCGAGCAGCTTCCTGTAGCCGCCACCGTCCTGGTAATCGAGCAGGATGAGGAATTGCGGATTGCGCGACGCCACCGTTTCCCAATCCGTGTTGCCCCAGCTGGTGTCCATGTCAGCCATGATGTTGTCGCCGCCGGCGGCAGTGATCATGGCGCTGGGGATGGCGAACTTGCCTGCGGTGAACGGCTTGTCCTCGCCGGAATCGTAGAGGAACACCCGCGTGCCCTTGGCGCTGCCGACCTTGGCGGTGATGTCGGCGAGCTGCGCCTTCCAGCCAGAGACAAGCTTTTCCGCCTCTGTCTCCTTGCCGAAGATCTTGCCCAGCTTTTCGACGTCGCCGTAGAGCAGGTCCATCGAGGCGGCGGGGCGCCTCTTGTCGAGATGGACGCAGCTTTCCGCCAGAACCAGCGTCTTGATGCCGTGCGGGGCAAGCGTGTCGGGCGTCACCTCGCCACCCGGCTTCATGCCGTAGTACCAGCCGGCGAAGAAGAAATCCGGCTCCACGGCCACGAGGTTTTCGAGCGTCGGATATTTCGGCGCCAGCTCCGGGATCGAACCCTGCTCTGCCTTGAATTCGGGACCGACCTTGTACCATCCGGTGATGCCGGTCAGGCCGACGATTGACGGCTGCAATTTCAGCGCGAAAGCCATCTCGGCCATGTTCAGATCATGGATGACAGCGCGCTTCGGCGGCGCGTCGAAGGTCAGCGGCTTGCCGCAGCTGTCGACGGTTACCGGGAAGGCGAAGGCGGTCGAGGTCAGCAGCGAGACGGCAAGCGAAAAAGCGAGGCGTTTCACGGGTATGCTCCTTGTGGGTGGGATCGGGTCGACTATGGAACGGCTTCAATCACGACGGCGGCGCGGCACGGTTCGGAACCTCGAACACCGTCAACTCTCGATCCTCGGTCGGATGGCGCAGGCGCAGCACATCGATGCCGAAAATCTCGCGGATCAGCTGTTGGGCCAGCGCTTCGCGCGGTGCGGCGAGCGCTTGCAGGCGGGCATGATTCATCACCGCAACCCTGGTGGCGAAGGGTGCTACCAGCGCCCGATCGTGCAGCACCGCGATCACCGTTATCTCGAAGCCTGCCACGAGGTCGAGCAGTTCGCCGCGGGCGCGCGGGTCCAGATGGGTGGTCGGTTCGTCGAGGAACAGGATTTTGGGCTGCTGGGCGATGGCGCGCGCCAGTTGGGCGCGCTGGCGCTCGCCGCCCGACAGCGAGCCGACGGTGCGGCCAAGCTGCGGCAGCAGGCCGGTCCGCCGCAGCGCCTCGACGGCGATATCGCGTTCCTCGCGCCTGCGCCGCAGCCCGGCGTGCGGGACCCGGCCAAGCTCGACATAATCGATCACCGCCAGCCGCGGATCGGGCTGGTCGGTCTGGCCGACAACGGCGATATGCAACGCCCGCTCGGCGGCCGAAATCCTGTCCAGCCCGCGTCCGCCAAGCTTCACCTCGCCGGAACTTGGCCGCAGCATGCCCGACAGCATGCGCAGCAGCGTCGTCTTGCCGGCGCCGTTGGGACC
>NZ_RZQE01000672.1:0-2526 GCF_004022955.1 Mesorhizobium sp. M7A.F.Ca.US.002.01.1.1
GCCATACTCCTCGTAGGGGATTTCGAGCGTCACTTGCGAGGAGCCGGATTCGATCTCGGCGACGCGGCTTGCCGCGTCGGCGACGAACTTGATCGTCACATTCTCGAAGGCCGGCTTGCCGCCCCAGTAGTTCGGGTTTGCCTTGAGCCGCAGGAAAGCGTTGCGCTCGAACTTTTCCACCATGTAGGGCCCGGTGCCGATCGGCGCCTTCTCGAAACCTTCGGCGCCGACCTTCTCGTAATAGGCCTTCGGCATGATGTAGCCGGTCAGGAACGACATCCATTTGAAATAGACCGGGTCGAACTGCACGACGTCGCCGGTGATCTTGTTGCCGTCGATCTTGAAGTTGTTGACGTTCTTCCAGACGAACTGGATCGGGTTGCCGGTCTTTTCGTCGCCTGCCCGCTGTAGCGACCAGACGACGTCCTCGGCCGTGAACGGCGAGCCGTCATGCCAGGTCACGCCTTCGCGCACCGTCATCATGATCTTGGTGCGGTCGTCGTTCCAGCCCCATTCGGTGAGCAGGCCGGGCGCGAAGGACAAATCGGGCTTCTGCGGGATGAATTGATCGAACACCGACTGGTAAAGCCCCTGGATTGTCGGGTTGACGGCCGACGGGCCGGTGGTTGGATCCCAGGATGGCAGGTTGACGTTGTAGGCGATGGTCAGTTCGCCGGCAGCCGCCCTAGCGATCTGCGGCAGGCCGACGGCGGCCACCCCGAGTGCCGCGGCGCTGTATCCCAGCAATTCACGTCTGTTGATTGTCATGGTCGTTCCCCTTGTTGGTTTTGTTTCTGCGCGGCGTCTTCATGTCATCGGTTCAGGCTTCTTGGGCAGCAGCGCCTTGCCTCGTAGCCTCAAGGAAATCTCCGGCTCCTACCTCCCGCCAAGCTGTTGTGCGAGCATGAAGCCCGACGCCGCACCGGTGCCGGCGCCCGGCCATGTCGCGGCTCCAGTGAGGTGCAGATGCGCCACCGGCGTGTTCCAGCCGGCATAGTTGCGCGCCGGGCGGAATAAAAAGTTCTGCGCCAGATGATGGCTGCCGCAGACCTGGTCGCCACCGACGAGATTCGGGTTCTCACGCTCGAGGTCGACGGGCGAGAAGACGGCGCGGCCGAGAATCTTGTTGCGCAGGCCGGGCGCATAGGTCTCGATGATGTCGAGGACACGCTCGGCGTAGGCTTCCTTCACCTTGTCCCAATGGTCCGGTGCGATCTTGCCGGCGGCATCGCCCAGGATTTCGGCCGGCAGCATGCGCACTTGCACCCACAGCACATGCTTGCCCTGAGGCGCCCGCGACGGGTCGATCGCCGTCGGCTGGCCGACCACCAGCACAGGCTCGTCCGGCAGCATGCCCGCCATCGCCTGCTGATAGGTGCGCGACATGGCGTCGAGCGACGGCGACAGATGCACATAGGCGAACTGCCGAAGCTCCGCTCCGGCACGCCAATCCGGCAAATCGTCCAGCGCCAGGTGGATCATCATCGTGCCTGGCGCATGGCGGAATTTCTGCATCGCCGTGTCGAAGCCGGCGTCGCCCGAACCATTGGGCAGCAATCTGCCCGTCAGCGCCGTAGGCGCGACGCCGGCAATGACTGCCCTGGTGGCGGTATGCGTCTCGCCCGAAGCGAGCCGTACGCCGGTCGCGCTGCCGGCGGAAACCGTGATCTCGGCGACTTCGGCGCCGGTGACGATCTTGCCTCCGGCGGAGGTCACCATGCCAGAGAGGGCACGGATGATGGTATCGGCGCCGCCCTTGCCCAGCACCATGCCGAAACTCTGGTTGGCCATCGATTCCAGATAAGGGAACACGGCACCGCCGGCGACATCCGGGGCGAAGTCGAGATGCATGCCCCAAGTGGCGAGCGTTGCCCTGATATACGGCGACTCGAAAGTTTCCTCCAGCCAGGCGCGGGGTGAGGACAGCAGCAGGCGGCCCGTATCGAGCGAACCGGCGATGCCCTTCTTGCGCCACAGGTTCCACGCCGTGCCGGCAAGCGCGCGGGCACTCATCGGCGAACCCAGCAGCCGGAACAGGTGTTCGGCCTCCGCCGGGAAGGCGGCGACCAGCCTGCGCCATGTGGCGGCGTCGGCGGCGGAGAAGGCGGCGATGCGCGCGGCCGTCTTTTCCAGATCGTTGCTGACGCCGAACCAGCGCCCGTCAGGGAATGCGCTGGCGAAACAGTCGGCGACCGGGGCGAACTCCAGCCCCTGCGCTTTCAATTCATTTGCATATTTCCGGTGGAAGGCCGAGCCGGCGAAGAGGCTGAGGTTCATCGCGCCGAAATCGTGGCGGAAGCCGGGAAGGGTGAATTCGCGCGTCTGGACGGCGCCGCCGATTGTCGCGCCGCGCTCGAAAACCCCTGTTTTCCAGCCTTTGAGCGCCAAATGCGCGGCGCATGCCAGACTGTTGTGGCCCGCCCCGACAAAGATGGCGTCGAACTCGCTCACGCCCCGTCCCCATTTCCTTTATGCTTAAAGATAATTGCAGATGCATATGTTTTCGTCTAGTAGGATATTAAGGGC
>NZ_RZQE01000673.1:0-2517 GCF_004022955.1 Mesorhizobium sp. M7A.F.Ca.US.002.01.1.1
GCTTCAAATACCACCGGCCGCGCGGCATATGGGGCGCCGGCGTCGAGGAGCCAAATGCGCTGGTCGATCTCGGCGGCACGCGGGCAACGCCGAACACCCGCGCCACGACCGAGCCGGCGCGGGACGGACTGGTGGCGAAAAGCGTCAACGCCACGCCCAGCGCGCTGGCCGACCGCAACGCCTTCCTCGACCGTTTCGCGCGCTTCATTCCAGCGGCGTTCTACTACAAGACCTTCATGTGGCCGGACTGGCACAGGTTCGAGCCGCGCATCCGCGCCATGGCGGGATTGGGCACAGTCGACGCCGACTGGACCTCGCCCGGCAAGGCCGACCAGATCAACCATCATTGCGATGTGCTGGTTGTAGGCGCGGGACCGGCCGGGCTGGCGGCGGCAGGGCTGGCGTCCGGTGCTGGCCTGACCGTCGCACTGGTCGACGACCAGCAGAGTCCCGGCGGATCGCTCGGCCATCGTGCCGCGGAGATCGACGGCAAGCCGGCGGCCGTATGGGTCAAGGAGACGATTGCCGAGCTTGCCGCTGGCGGTCACCTCATCCTGCCTTCGACCACCGCCTTCGGCATTTACGACCACAATCTGGTCGGGCTGAACCAGCGTCATCTCGACGGCCGGCCGGATACGCTGTGGCGGGTCAGGCCGCGCCAGATCGTGCTGGCGACCGGCGCCATCGAACGGCCGCTGCCTTTCGCCAACAACGATCTGCCGGGCATCATGTCGGCGGATGCGGCGTTCGCCTATCTCCGGCGCCACGCTGTGCTGGTCGGCCGCCGCATCATCGTCGCCACCAACAATGACAGCGCCTATGAGGTGGCGGGGGCGCTTGCCGAGGTCGGCGCCGAAGTCAGGCTTGTCGATATCCGGCGTGACGGCACGCCTGCGGCGGCGGCCAATGTCCGGCTGATCAAGGGGCGTTCTCTCGCATCCGCCAGCGGCAAGCTGCGCGTCGACGGCGTGACGCTCGACGACGGCACGAGGTTCGATGCCGATTGCGTTGTGGTCTCGGGCGGCTGGACGCCGACCATTCATCTCTTCGGCCAGGCCAAGGGCAAGCTCGCCTGGAGCGATGCGCGCGCGGCCTTCCTGCCGGGCGAACCGGTCGGCGGTATCGCCGTGGTCGGCGCCGCAGCCGGCGCGGTCTCCTTGTCGGAGGTGTTTGCCGGCGTGGAAAAGGCATTCGCCGGCAAGGAGAACGCGGCAACACCACGCAGCACCGGGCCGGAGGCGACGGACGGCATTCTCCCGGCCTGGCCGATGCCGGGCTCGAAAGGCCGCATCTGGATCGACTACCAGAACGACGTGACGGTGAAGGACGTCGAGCTGGCCGCACGCGAAAACTTCGTCTCGGTCGAACATCTGAAGCGCTACACCACGCTCGGCATGGCGACCGACCAGGGCAAGACCTCCAACGTGCCCGGCCTGGCGCTGATGGCAGGGATTACCGGCCGCACGGTGCCGGAGGTCGGCACCACCACCTACCGGCCGCCGTTCACGCCGGTGCCGCTGGCAAGCTTTGCCGGCGCGCGCGTCGGTGAGTTGATGGCGCCGGTACGGCGGCTGCCGCTCGAAAACGTCCATCGCGCCAGCGGCGCTGTCTTCCAGGAATATGGCGGCTGGTTGCGGCCTGCTCATTATGGCGGCAACGCGGACGCGGAACGTTCGATCGCGGACGAGGCGCGACGTGCGCGCCAGTCGGTCGCGCTGTTCGATGGTTCGACGCTCGGCAAGATCGAGGTGATCGGGCCGCAGGCGGCGGCGTTCGTCGATTTCCTCTACTACAACACCATGTCAACATTGAAACCGGGCCGCTGCCGCTATGGCTTCATGCTGTCTGAGAACGGCGTGGTCTTCGACGACGGCGTGCTGGTGCGGCTGGACGAGCATCGCTTCGTCGTGTCGTGCTCGTCCTCGCATGTCGCCGCCGTCCATGCGCGGCTGGAGGAATGGCGCCAGGACCGTTTTGGCCGCGGCGCCGTCTACATCCACAACGCCACACCGGACATGGCGACACTGACCGTTTCGGGGCCAAATGCCCGCAAGCTGCTGGAAAAGCTGCATCTTGGCCTCTCGCTCGACGATGCCGACCTGCCGCATATGGCGATCGGTCATGGCACTTATGCCGGCGACGAAGTCCGCATCGCCCGCGTCAGTTTCACCGGCGACAGGAGCTACGAGATTTCGATCCGGGCCGACCACGCCGAGCCGCTATGGGCGCATCTGCGCGAGGCCGGCCAGGCGCTCGACGCCGTCGTCATCGGCCTGGAGGCGCTGATGATCCTGCGTGCCGAAAAGGGTTTTATCGTCATCGGCAAGGACACCGACGGCACCACATTGCCGCATGATCTCGGCGTCCACGGTCCGCGGGCCAAACGCAAGACCGAGTTCGTCGGCCGCCGCTCATTGTTCACCGAGGAGGCGTCGCGTGACAATCGCATGCAGCTTGTCGGGCTGGCAGTGCCGCAAGGCGAAGCACCGCTGCCGACCGGCGCGCATGGCATCAAAC
>NZ_RZQE01000674.1:0-2515 GCF_004022955.1 Mesorhizobium sp. M7A.F.Ca.US.002.01.1.1
GTTCGGTACGGTCATAGAAGGCGACGACCAGGTCGAGGCATTTCACCACGTCGTCGCGCGAGGAGATCCGGTCGGGGAGTCCCGTGCTCGAGTCCGCATAGCTTGCCATACTTGCCATAGCATCGGCTCCATGACCGTTTCGAGCAGGCGTTGCCAGTTCCGTCGGCACCGCCTGCGTGGCTGCGCCATTCGTCACCGCGCCGGCCGCTGAATTCCGTTCAAGTGTCGTCAGCAAACGCTGCAGGAACCGTTTTAAGTCCGGAACGGGAGTGCCGCTGCCCTCGAGACGAGCGTTGAGCGCAGTCTCGAGCGCATCCAGTGCCGTGATCGTCGCCCGGGCGTCGGCGATGAGCTGGACCATCTCCGCATTGGCCTGATCGATCTGTGCCGCACATGCGGCACGCACCCGATTCAAGAGTTGTCCGTGCGCACTGACCAGCTGCGCTTTTTCCGCCGCATTCAGCCCCGAGGCGGCTTCCTGGAGCATGACGCGATCGTCGAGCGCACCCTTCTCCAGGTCCTTGCCCTGAACCGGGCCGATTGCGCGCGGCGCGAAGAACGTCATTTGCCGCAGATTCGCCAACAACCCGTCCTGACCATTCTGCAGGTCGATCAGCGCGTTGATACGGCGCAAGGCGGCATCGCGCGGCGAAGCGTTGGGCCGCATAGCCGGATGCATGGTGTCCCAATGCTGATCGAAGGTCTGCGCGATCAGCGTCAGACCTTGCGCCAATCCGGCCAGCCCGTCTTCATTGGCCAGCGCGCGCGTGACGATGACAAGCAGGCGCAAGTCCCTGCCATGCGCGCGCAATTCATCCGCCTTTGCGAGCACAGCGGGCCAGTCGACTGGAATCGTGCTTTGCGAGCCGGCCTTATTGTTGCCGTCGTGGACGACCTTGAGTTGGGCTTCGGTCAGGCGCTCCAACTCATGGAAAGCCGGGTCGTTGCGCAAATCTTCCCCGGACGGGTTCTCACCGTCTAGCGAAGAAAGCCAGAGTGCGAGATCAATCACACCAACCCCCAGCGAAGGCCCTCAAACCTTATGTGACCTTACGTTATCACACCGGTGCACTTTACCACAATTCAACGAGTGCTCCAAAATTAACAGAAGCTGAACACCGCCATGAGTACCGAACTCCGTGGCGCAATTGTCAATCCGTATGAGAAATGCATCGCGCAGGGCGCGCAATTCCGCTGTTGTTTGCAGCCGGTGGTGCAAGACTTCCACAATACGAGGAAGCTGGCTGAACCAGGCATTGAGGCCTCGTCCACAACGCACTTTGTCAAGTGGCGGCATCTGTGGCAGTTTATCGGCTGGCAGATTGCAGGAGCACGTTCGATGGAACAGCGCCGGTCGTCGCAGAGCTTCAAGCGTAAGGAACTGGTCGGCAAGCTTAATCCTGTCGGGGTGCGCGCCTTCAAGGCCGCGGCCGATAGCGCCAAGCTGCGCGGCAATCCTTACGTCGAACTCGTTCACTTCATCGAGCAGCTGGTGCTTTCCGACCGCTCCGACGTGCAAATGATAATCGCCGATGCGGGACTGGATGCCAGCCGGCTCACGGCAGATATGACCCGTGCCGTCGACAAGTTGCCCTATGGCGCAACCTCGATCGAGGAATTCTCCGATCATATCTTCCATGCAATCCAGGAAGCCTGGAACCTCGCGACGCTGGAGTTCGGCGTCGAGGAAGTCCGCAGCGCCCATATTCTGCTTTCCTGCCTGAAAACCCCGGTTCTGGAAGGCCTGCTGTCGAAGATCAGCGGCGAGTTCGACAAGATCGACGCCGACGCGGTTGTCGCGCGGTTCGCCGATGTCGTGGAAGGTTCGCTCGAAGGCGGCGCAGCCATCGCGGTTCCCGCGGCCGAAACGCCGAAGCGGACCATGGGCGGAGATTCGGCCTTGGCGAAATTCGCCACGGATCTGACCCAACGCGCCCGCGAGGGCAAGATCGATCCGGTCGTCGGCCGCGATCCGGAGATCCGGCAGATAGTCGACATCCTGATGCGGCGTCGGCAAAACAACCCGATCCTGACCGGCGAGGCCGGGGTCGGCAAGACGGCGGTCGTTGAGGGCTTTGCCTTGCGTATCGCTCAGGGCGATGTGCCGCCCACGCTGCAAGGCGTCAGCGTGCGCATGCTCGATGTCGGATTGATGCAGGCGGGCGCCAGCGTGAAGGGCGAATTCGAAAAACGGCTGAAGGCTGTGATCGACGAGGTTCAATCGTCCGAAACGCCGGTCATCCTGTTCATCGACGAGGCCCACACCTTGATTGGCGCCGGCGGTGCTGCCGGAACCGGTGATGCCGCCAATCTCTTGAAGCCGGCGCTGGCACGGGGCGAACTTCGCACCATCGCCGCAACGACCTGGGCCGAATATAAGCAGCACATCGAGAAAGACCCGGCGCTGACCCGCCGTTTCCAGGTGGTCAAGATCGACGAGCCGTCGGAGGCGGTGGCCGTTCTGATGTTGCGCGGGGTGGCAGGGGTTCTGGAGCAACACCACAAGGTGCAGATA
>NZ_RZQE01000675.1:0-2497 GCF_004022955.1 Mesorhizobium sp. M7A.F.Ca.US.002.01.1.1
AGCGTGTTCAGCCAGGTTTCGAGCTGGCTGATGCGGACAAGGTCGAGATGGTTGGTCGGCTCGTCGAGCAACAGCACGTCCGGATCGGTGACCCAGACGCGTGCGATTAGCGCAAGCCTCTGCCAGCCGCCACTCAGCGCCTGCATTGGCCGCTCGCGCATCGGCTCGGGCACGTCGAGTGAATCCAGAACCACGTCGACACGCCACATCTCGCTTTCGGCCTGCTCGGACCGCAAGGCATCCGCCACCACCTGCCGGAACGTACGGGTGAGAAGGACCGGGGCAACCGACTGTTCGACATGACCGACGCGCAGGCCGCGCGTGCGGGTGATGTCACCGGAGGTCGGCTCCATCCCGCCGGTCAGGCATTTCAGCAAAGTCGACTTGCCGCGGCCATTGGCGGCGACAATGCCGAGCCGGTCGCCGGTGCCGATGGTGAGGTCGAGATTGGCAAACAGCGGCGCACTCATGGTGACGCCGAGGGATTTGAGGCTGATCAGGGCCATTTGATTTCTCTGGTCTTGCCGGAGGAAAAGTCCGGTTCAATGCACTTTGACGGTGCGCAGGCTGGCCATCAGGCTCGGCGTTGCAACACCACGAAGGGCAGACCAAAAAATCGAAGCGGGAAAAACCCGGACCGTCCCTGGTCAGCCCTGCAAGCAAGCTCGCAGGGCAGAAATCGGGCCACGCTGACGATGGTGACGATGAAACGTAAACACGTGAGCCCTCCTTTCAAGACGTTCGAGTGTGGGGAGCGATTACACCAAAGGCGGGGCTGGTGGCAAGTGGGTCGGCGGAATGCGGCGGCGGCGGAGCGCTTCCCTTCCCCTTCTGGGAGAAGGGGAAGGCGCTACTTTCCCGGCCTACCCGTCTTACCCGGCCGGCGCTTTTCCCGACGGGCGTCGGCGGGGTCTTCGTAGGAGCCAATGCCTGTTCGCTGGCGAACAACTGGCTTGGCGGATTCGTCCCCCACGAGGGGGGAGATTGGCTGCGGCTTGGCCGGCACTTTTCCTTCGATCGGTTTTTCCGTCCGCCGCACCGTCATCTCGTCCAGCGAGTTCTTCTTGAACAGCGGCTTTGTGGCGTCCCCGGGAATGCCGAAATCGGAACCATGTGCCTCGGATGCCGACTGTTTCTTGAACAGCGAGCGCGACACCGCGCCGGCCGGCGTCGGCATGTCGGTACCTGGACCCATGTCGTCGATCGAGGGTTTCGAAAACAGCGGCTTTTTCACCGGCACAGTGCCATCGGCGCCCATCTCGTCGAGATCAGGCTTGCGGAAGAGGTTGGGCCGGGCAGCCTTGGCTGCCTCTTCGGCGGCACGCGCTGCGTCGAGCTTGCGAAAACGCTCCTGTTCCTCTGCTGTACGATGTTTGGCCACGCCCTTGTTGTGCTTGCCCTTTTCGCGGCCGGAGGCCGGGCTTTCCATGTCGGCGTATTTGGCCAGCGGGTCTTCGGAGATGGACAGTTCCATCTCACGCAGGCGCTTGATCTCGTCGCGGATGCGGGCCGCCTTCTCGAAGTCGAGATTGGCCGCGGCATCGCGCATCTGCTTTTCCATCGCGTCGAGATGGGCCTTGAGGTTGTTGCCCATCATGGCGCCGGCACCGTCGGTGAACTGCGAGATATCGGCGCGGACGTGGTCCTTCTCGTAGACCGAATCGAGAATGTCGGAGATGCGCGACTTGACCGATTCCGGTGTGATGCCGTTGGCCGCGTTCCACTCCATCTGCTTTTCGCGGCGACGGTTGGTTTCGGCCATCGCCCGTTCCATCGAGCCGGTCACCTGGTCGGCATAGAGGATGACCTTGCCGTCGACGTTTCTGGCGGCGCGCCCGATGGTCTGGATCAGCGAGGTTTCCGATCGCAGGAAACCTTCCTTGTCGGCGTCGAGAATGGCGACGAAGCCGCATTCGGGAATGTCGAGGCCTTCGCGCAGAAGATTGATCCCGACCAGCACGTCGAAGGCGCCGAGGCGCAGATCGCGCAGGATCTCGATGCGCTCCAGCGTATCGATGTCGGAGTGCATGTAGCGGACGCGGATGCCCTGCTCATGCAGATACTCGGTCAAATCCTCGGCCATGCGCTTGGTCAGCACGGTGACCAAGGTGCGGTAGCCGGCCTTGGTGGTATCGCGAATCTCGCCGACGACATCGTCGACCTGGCTCTTGGCCGGGCGGACCTCGACCGGCGGATCGATCAGGCCGGTCGGACGGATGACCTGCTCGGCGAAGACGCCGCCGGCCTGTTCCATCTCCCAGGCGCCAGGGGTCGCCGAGACCGCGACCGAAAGCGGACGCATGGCATCCCACTCCTCGAAGCGCAGCGGCCGGTTGTCCATGCAGGACGGCAGACGGAAGCCGTATTCGGCCAGCGTCGCCTTGCGGCGAAAGTCGCCGCGATACATGCCGCCGATCTGCGGCACGGTGACATGGCTTTCGTCGATGAAGACCAGTGCGTTGTCAGGGATGTACTCAAACAGCGTCGGCGGCGGATC
>NZ_RZQE01000676.1:0-2495 GCF_004022955.1 Mesorhizobium sp. M7A.F.Ca.US.002.01.1.1
GCGGAAAACGGCGATGCGCCCGGCAAGCTCGGCCGCCAGCGCGATGTCATGGCTGATGAACAGCAGCGTCATGCCGTCCTCGGTCACCAGGCGTCGGATCAAGGCGACGATCTCGGCCTGCACGATGGTATCGAGCGCGCTGGTCGCTTCGTCGGCGATCAGCAATTTCGGACCGGCCGCAATGGCGGCGGCGATCGCCACACGCTGCTTCTGGCCGCCGGAAAGCTGGTGCGGGAAGGCGCGCAGGGCCGAGTCAGGATCGGGCAGGCGGACGCGTTCGAGCAGGGTTTTGGCCCTGGCATAGGACTGGGACCAGGTGAGGCCGAGATGGGTGCGGGCGACTTCGGCGATTTGTTTGCCGATTGGCATTACGGGGTCGAGGCTGGCGGATGGGTCCTGGAAGACGAAACCGATATCGCGGCCGCCGCGGGGAGGGTGACTTGATCTGGTGAAGAGCTTTTGCGGTCTGTGCTCTACGAGGCCCCCCTCTGTCCTGCCGGACATGTCCGGCAGGACAGAGGGGGGTGCCTTGGCGCCCAACGCCGACGGTAGGAACCAATCGATCTTTCCTTCAGTCTTGGTGCTTGCCGGCAACAGCCCTGCAATCGCCAGCGCCAGCGTGCTCTTGCCCGAACCGCTTTCGCCGATGATGGCCAAGCGCTCGCCAGCCTCTATGCCGAGGCTGACACTCTTCAGCGCCGTCGCCTCGTTGCCGTCGCGGCGGTAGGTCACCGTCAGGTCGCGGATCGAAGCCAGCGCGGTCACGACAGGCCTCTCCTGACCGCCGTCGTCTCGACGATGCCTTCACCGGCGAGATAGACGCCGAGCACGGTCAGCACCAGCGCTATGCCCGGGACGATCGACAGGAAGGGCGCGGTGCGCAGGACAGCACGGCCTTCGGCAATCATGCCGCCCCAGGTGACCCGGTTGGGATCGCCCAGGCCGAGGAACGACAAGGCCGCCTCGGTGAGGATCGCCGCGGCGACGATCACCGACGACATCGCCAGCACCGGCGGCAAGGCATTGGGCAGCACCTCGCGAAAGGCGATCGCCAGCGGGTGCATGCCGATGACCCTGGCGCCGGCGACATAATCGCGTTCGCGAATGGACAGGACTTCCGCGCGGGCGACACGGGCTGGTCCGGTCCAGGTGCCGAGCGCGATGGCGATCACGACGATGCCGAGCGACGGTCCGACGACGCTGACGAAGGCCAGTGCCAGCAGGAAGCTCGGCACGGTCTGGAAGGCGTCGGTGATGCGCATCAGCACCTCGTCGACGAGGCCGCCGGCAAAGCCGGCCAATGTGCCGACCACTGCCCCGATGACAAGTGCGGCGGCCGCGGCGGCGATCCCGACAGCCAGCGATGTGCGGGCGCCATGAAAAAGCTCGGCCAGCACGTCGCGGCCAAGCCGATCGGTGCCAAGCGGGAGCGACCAGTCCTGGAACGGCGGCAGCAGCGCCGGCCCGGCAATCGCTTGCGGATCGCCGGGGAACAGCAGCGACGCCGACAGCGCCATGGCGATCAACGCCGCCAGGAGGATGGCGCCGGCGACCGCCTCGGGCGTGCGCAGAAAGCGGCGGAGGGCACTCATGCGCCGGCCTCGCTGGCGCCGACGCGCGGGTCGAGGAAGGCATAAGCGATGTCGACGGCAAGGTTGATGACAATGACCAGGACGGCGCTGGTGAGAATAATGCCGAGCAGAAGCGGCGTATCGCGGGAGGCGACTGCCTCCTGCGCCAGCCGGCCGAGGCCGGGCACGGAAAAGACGCTCTCGATGACGACGCTGCCGCCGAGCATCTGCGCCGACTGCAGGCCCAGCATGGTGACCAGGGGCAGCAGCGCGTTGCGGGCAATGTGGGCGAGCACGATGCGGCGGCGCGAAAGCCCTCTGGCGCGGGCGGCCAGCACAAAATCCTGCCGCCAGACCTCGGCCATGCCGGCGCGCATCATGCGCAGATAGAGCGCCAGGTAGATGAAGCCGAGGGCCGAAACAGGCAGGATAAGATGGACGGCGATGTCGGCTGCGCGGTCAAGGCCGGTCTTGTCGGAAGCCAGGGTCTCGATGCCGCCGATCGGCAGCCAGCGCAGGTCGACGGCAAAGACGACGATCAGCACCAGTCCGAGCCAGAAACCCGGCACGGCATAGAGCGCCAGCGAGCCGATCGACAGGAAGCGGTCGCGCAAACTCCCGGGCCGCGCGCCGGCATAGATGCCGAGTGCCGAGCCGAGCCCGAAGGAGAGCGCGGTGGCGCTGACCATCAACAGCAGCGTGTTGGGCAGGCGTTCGAGGATCACATCGCGGATCGGTCGGGAGAAGGTCACCGACTGGCCGAGGTCGAGATGCAACAGCGCCCAGAGGTAGTTAGCCAGCCGCGTCAGCTCCGACTGGTCGAGGCCCCAGCGATGACGCAGCAATTCGATCATGCCGGCGTCGCCGCCGGTCGAGACGATGTAGGCGTCGACGGCGTCGCCGGGGGCGGCCTCGAGCAAAAGG
>NZ_RZQE01000677.1:0-2492 GCF_004022955.1 Mesorhizobium sp. M7A.F.Ca.US.002.01.1.1
AGTGGGGACTGCACACACTTCGCGCAATTTGCCCATACGGTTGAGCGCGGGCTCTCGTTACCCCTTTTGACGGTGGTCATGGGACAGCCTATTTGGACTGGCCTCCACCCGACGCACCTAACCCTTACCAGCCCGCCCAAATGCCTTTGAGACCGTTCGGGTCCGAGAGAAGGATCGTAGTGATGTGACAGCGATGGCTCCACTCCGTCAAAAGTGGAAGGTAGCTACCGCTAATTCGGGGACGGCTGTCGGATTCCAGGGATGCTATGGTACGGCACTAGGCAAATGACATTGGTTGCGGAGCGCGCTGTGGACGGGAGTGCTGCATGTCACTGAGGGTCGGCGACTGGGTAGAGATTCGGTCCAAGGAAGAAATCCTTCTTACGCTCGACAGAAATGGTCGACTTGAGGAGCTTCCTTTCATGCCACAGATGTTTCAATATTGTGGTCACCGCTTTCGTGTTTACAAGCGCGCGCACAAGACATGTGACACGATCAATTTTGCTGGCGGACGCAAGTTATCCGGAGGCATCCATCTTGAAAACCTGAGGTGCGACGGCAACGCGTTTGGAGGTTGTCAGGCAGCGTGCCTGGTCTTCTGGAAAGAGGCATGGCTCAGGCCTGTGGCGTCCTCGGACGAAGCCATCGCGCCGCGAACCAACGCGGCGAATGGAAAAGGTTGCACGGAAAGCGACGTGCTGGCTGGTACGCGCGCCAAGAGCCAGCCACTTTCAGGTGGTCCGAGATACTCATGCCAAGCCACAGAACTTCTGGATGCGACCACCCCACTTTCTTGGTGGGATGCCCGGCAGTATGTGGAAGATTATGCATCGGGAAACGCCAGCAAAAAGCGTCTCCTGGTCGGATTCATCTATGCAGCAGTATTCAGTATCTATCACTACATGGGCCATCTGCATCTCGGGAGGCTCTCCGTGATTGTCAGCTGGCTGTATGACAAGGTGCAGCACATTTACGGTGGCGTTTCATTCCCACGATATCGGGGATCGATACCTGCCGGCCAGCCGGTTCCAACCATCAAGCTTGATCTCCAACCGGGGGAGCTGATCAGGGTTAAGTCCTATGAAGAAATCCTCAAGACCCTAGACACGGATAATAAGAACCGTGGCCTGTATTTCGACGCTGAGATGGTCCCCTATTGCGACCATACTTTCAGGGTCCGGTCGCGAGTAACAGCGTTTGTCAATGAAAAGACCGGACTTCTCAACCGGCTCAGGGGACCGGCGGTCATCCTGGAGAAAGTCTGGTGCAATTCGAGGTATAGCGATTGCCGGATGCAGTGCCCAAGAGCCGTCTATCCCTGGTGGCGAGAAATTTGGCTGGAACGGGTGCCTGGCGAGGCAATCGCTCACATGGGGCATGCTACGGCAGCTCAAACGGAAACAAGCGCGTATGCAGCCAGTGATACATGACCCACAAGGCCCTCAGTGCCAAAGGCGAACCCCGCAACCTTAAAAGGGAAGCCATTCAAAGTGGCGTCGCCAGGATGGTGAGCCAGGGGGTGAACCTGATTCTCAGGGTGGGCTATATTGCCATCCTGGCACGCCTGCTCAGCCCTGACGATTTCGGCCTGGTCGCGATGGTGGTGGCACTCACAGGCATTTTCGACGTCTTCACCACCGCCGGGCTTTCCTCCGCTACCATCCAAAAGCATGAGATTTCGTTTGACCAGGTTTCGGCACTGTTCTGGATCAACATACTGGTAGGGGTCTTTCTCGCGCTGCTCTGCGCCGCGAGTGCCTACACGATATCAGCCTTCTACCATGAGCCGCGTCTACTCAGGATCGCCATCGCGGTCGCTCCAGCTTTCCTGCTTAACGCGGCCGGCGTGCAACATGCCGCTCTGATCGAGCGCGACTTGCGTTATGTCACACTCAGCGCGATCGAAACGGGTGCCCTGTGCGTGGGCATCCTGTCCGGTGTGCTGCTCGCGTTGCGTGGCTACGGCTACTGGGCACTGATCGCCCCGACACTTATCTCGCCGGCAATCAACAGCCTGGGCTGCTGGATCGCCACCGGGTGGATTCCTGGATGGCCTCGACGCGGCGCCAATATTCGCTCGCTCTTGCATTTCGGTGGAATCGTCACGCTGAACAACCTCGTTGTCTATATTGGCTACAATGTGGAGAAAGTCCTTCTCGGGCGGCTCTGGGGCGCTGCGTCGCTCGGATTGTATACCCGGGCCTTCCAGCTGATTGGCATCCCTACGGCGACCATCAACAGCGCCGTCGGTGCGGTACTGTTCTCGGCGTTGTCACGAATGCAGCATGATCCCGCGCGGTTGCGGAACTTCTACCTCAAGGGATATTCGATCGTCATCGCGGTGACGGTTCCCATCACAATGTTCTCGTTCCTGTTCGCACATGAGATCATCACCGTGGTGCTGGGCTCGCAATGGACGGGGGCGGCGACCATCTTCCGGCTGCTCACGCCTACCATCTTGGTGTTCGGGATCATCAACCCTACATATTGGC
>NZ_RZQE01000678.1:0-2491 GCF_004022955.1 Mesorhizobium sp. M7A.F.Ca.US.002.01.1.1
CTGATGAGGAAGCCGGCGTTACGATGGTGGGGCGGGGCCAGGACTTCGTGTACGTCGGGATTTGCTCAAGCAGGGGCTCCGAGTTCGCCGGGATCTCGTACAGCGGGGAAGTTGAGTGAACCCCTGTTGACTTGAGGGCGCGAACGCTGCTGTTTTGGGTCGCAAAGCCGCCCGACGGCTAGCGGTGCAAGAAGGGCGAAAAAAGCGGACTTTTGTCGAGATATTTAGGGCAAACTGAAGCAATCCGTGGGACCGCACACCGCCGATCAATGTCTGGATCTCTTAAGACGCTGGTGCGCGCGAACTCGGCAGATGCAAACTTGTGTCTCCAGATCGGTGTTCGACTATCCGGCTAAGGTTGCGCCCAGTCGCTTGGAAATCGAAACAATCCAGGCTCGCAGCTCAGGACCAAAAGGCTTCTCAAGAATGGCCCGATCCCAAGCCAAAAAATAAGGTTCCGGCAGCCTGATCCGCTTGTCGAACGGGGCGACGAGCCTGCCCGACGCGATATCGTCGGCAGCCATCGACAGTTGCGCCAGCACAAAGCCCCTTCCGTTGGCCGCCGCATCGATCGCCGCGCTCGACAGGGAAAAGGCCACTTCGCCGGATGTTCTGCGGTGCACCGCGCCGATGCTTGCGGCCCATTCCGCCCATGTCGGCGGCGAGCGGTGATCGCGGGCCCATTCGATGCTGAGAAGCGGCAGATCGAGAATATCGGCGGGCTTGCCGACCGGATGTTTCGCCAGCAGCGTCGGCGAGCAGGCCGGCACCACCCAGTCGGTGAACAGTTCGGTGTAGTGCTCGAAATCACGATATTTCGTGCCGTACGAAATACGGAAGTCAACTTGTTCGGCGCCCAGCCTTGGCTCCGTCTCGGCGCCCACCAGCCGCACGGTCGCGCCGGGGTGGTCGACCTGCCAATCCAGGAGCTGCGGGCCGATCCATTTGCTGGCCAACGACGGCAGGCAGGAGATGGTCAAAGTGTCCGCGGACCGGGCCTGTTCGATGAGATCCTGGGCGTCGCGAATGTGTTCGAAGCCGACGGCAACCGCTGCGTGGTAAACGCGGCCCAGCGCGGTAAGGGCGACACTCCTGCCGCGCCGTTCCAAAAGCCGCGCCTCCAGGGCGTCTTCGGCCTTGCGGATCTGCTGGCTGACCGCGCCGACGGAGACGCCGAGTTCGTTGGCGGCCGCCGTCACACTGCCACGCCTCCCGAAAGCCTCGAAGGCCTGTATCGCACGCAGTGGGGGCGTCTTCTTCACCTGGGCAACGATCCTGGGGTCAGCTTGATTTAGTTTTTCTAAAATAGAACGCAGATGCAAGCCCTATGTCGTCCCAGGCCCGCAAGATATTCGTTTAGGCGTCACAAGCTCGGGAGGACGCCATGTTTCTTCGAAACTGCTGGTACGTTGCCGCATGGGACCATGAGGTCGCCGACAGGCTGGTGCCGACCCGGATACTTGGCGAGGATATTGTCCTCTACCGCCGGACCGATGGCGTGGTGGCGGCGCTCGAGGATGCCTGTCCCCACCGCAAGCTGCCGCTGTCCATGGGCCGCATCAAGGGCGACACTGTCGAATGCGGCTATCACGGGCTGACCTTCGACAGCACCGGAACCTGTACGCGCGTGCCCGGTGCTGAAAAGATACCGCATGTGGCATGCGTTCGTTCCTATCCGATCGCCGAACGTTACGGGCTGCTGTGGATATGGATGGGCGAAGCGGCAAAGGCCGACCCCGCGCTGATTTTCGCGGTCGACCACTGGGGCGATCCGGCATGGGGCGTCAATCGCGGCGAGTCCATGGCGCTCGATTGCAACTACCTCTACATGACCGACAACCTGCTCGACCCCTCGCATGTGTCTTGGGTCCACCAGTCCTCCTTCGGCGGCGTTCAGGCGATGGAGGATGCGCCACTCGAAACCACCGTAGGCGCGGACGGCGTGACCGTGTGGCGCTGGGTGGTCGATGCCGCGCCGGCGCCCTTCTATGCGCCTTTCCTCAAATTCTCAGGCAATTGCGACCGCAAGCAGCACTACGAAGTGCGCTACCCCTCCAACGCCATCATCAAGGCGATCTTCGTGCCGGCCCGCACCGGCGGCGAGGGCAAGCCGCTGCACGAGGACGTGTTCCTCATGGACAGCTACAACTTCATGACGCCGGTCGATGAGAACCAGACGAAATATTACTGGTTCCAGATGCGCAATTTCGCCCCCGACGATTTGGAGGTTTCCCGCCAGTTCGCCACCTCTGTGCGCGGCGCCTTCGACGAGGACCGCACCGTGCTCAATGCCGTGCACAAGGGCATGGCAAACAAGCGCACGCCCAATCTCGATCTGAAGATAGATGTCGGACCGCTGCGCTTTCGCCGGAACCTGGCCAAGCTGATCGCCAGCGAGAGCCAGCAATTGGCAGCTGCCGAATGAATGCATTCACCGCTCGCGACACCATCGCAAGAAGCGGATTTCGCGACCTGAAAGTGGTCGCGAAGG
>NZ_RZQE01000679.1:0-2483 GCF_004022955.1 Mesorhizobium sp. M7A.F.Ca.US.002.01.1.1
TGCGCCTGCAAGGCTCCTATCCCCCGCGCGAATATTGCGTGCAGTACGACGAACCCGACCTGGATTTCGTGCAGCGGCTGCTGGAGCATGAAGGCATCCTGTATTTCTTCGAGCATGATGACGGCAAGCACACGCTTGTCCTGGCCGATGCGATGAGCAAGCTGAAGCCTGCGCCGGGCTACGAGAAAGTGCTCTATAACTTTGAAGGTCAGGGTTCGCGGCGCGATGTCGAATACATCACTGAATGGATACCGGGCAGTTCGGTGCGCCCAGGCGCCTATGCCCACACTGACTATGATTTCACGAAGCCGGGCGCCGATCTCATGGCCAAGTCGGCCCAGCCGTTCAGCCACAAAGAGGCAGCGGGTGAGAACTACCGCCAGCCCGGCGCGCATCTCGAAACGGGCCGGGGAGACAGCCTGGCCGCGATCCGGCGTGAGGAAATCCAGGCCGTCCACCAGCGCATCGCCGCTGTCGGCACCGTGCGCGGCCTCTATTCGGGCTGCACGTTCAAGCTGGATAGCTTTCCGCGTGAGGACCAGAACCAGGAGTATCTGGTGGTCAGCGCCGAATACAGACTGTTTGATCCAGGTTACAGAGCCCATGCTGACGTCAACAGCGAGAATTTCAAGGTGATCCTCGGCTTGGCGCCGACAGCCTTGCCCTATCGTCCGCCGCGGATCACGCCACGGCCGATCATGCGTGGCCCCCAGACGGCGACGGTGGTCGGCCCGTCCGGCGAGGAAATATTTACCGACAAATATGCGCGGGTGAAGGTGCAGTTCCATTGGGACCGTCTGGGCAAGAAGGACCAGAACAGCTCCTGTTTCGTGCGGGTGTCGCAGACCTGGGCCGGCAGCGGCTGGGGCTTCATCCAGATCCCGCGCATCGGCCAGGAGGTGATCGTCGACTTCATCGAAGGCGACCCGGACCTGCCGATCATTACCGGCAGGGTCTACAACGCCTCGCAGATGCCGCCCTACGGGCTGCCGGGCAGCGCCACGCAATCGGGCTGGAAGTCCGACTCCTCCAAAGGCGGTGGCGGCTATAACGAGCTGATGTTCGAGGACAAGGCCGGCTCCGAACTGGTCAATTTCCAGGCCCAGAAGGACCATAACCTTCTGGTCAAGCACGACCGCACCAAGCTGGTGCAGCACGACCAGTCCGACCGCATCGACCACGACGCCAAGCACTCCGTCGGCCACAACCTCGACGAGGACGTCGGAAACAACAAGACCGTCAAGGTCGGCGTGGACCAGACCACCAACATCGGCTCGAACGACACCGAGACAGTGGGCGCCAACCGTTCGCTGACGGTCATGGCCAACGAGACCATCCATGTCGTGTCGAACTCGACGGAGAATATAGACGCAAATCATTCTCAGACTGTGGGGATAGGTCAGACGATTACCGTCGGTGCGGCGCGCGTCGACAGCGTCGGAGCGGCGGAACAGCGCACCGTCGGCGGGCTGCAGAGCAACACGGTCGGCGCGACGCGCAGCGTGAGCGTCGGTTTGAGTCAGAGCCATAGCGTCGGCACGAGTGATAGTTGGGAGATAGGAACTGCGCAGAATGTGAAGATAGGTTCTGATCAGAGTTTCAAGATCGGCGGTGCACTGACTTCCGAGATAGGAAAAGAGCGAAGCGCGAAGGTCGGCGCGGATGACGTGACGGAAATCGGAGGCTCGCGAGCGCTCAAGATCGCCAAGGGAAGCTTGGTAGAGGTCGGGGAAGACGGTTTGATCAAGATCGGCCAGGATCTCGTCATTGAGGCCGGAGATTCGATTATCATCAAGTGCGGCTCCGCAGCGATAGGGCTGAAAAAGGATGGCACGATCTCGATCGACGGCAAGAACATTTCCATCAATGGTTCAGGCAAAATCACCGTGAAGGCATCCAGCGACATCACGATGAAGGGCTCAAAGATCAACCAGAACTGAGGCATCGGATGGCGAAGACCAAACAGCGCATCGAAGGGGTTGTCATCGGTGCAGTCCTCGGTTTCGGTGAGGACGCTCCCCTGGTCGTCTTTCCCGGCAATCCGAATGAAACGGCAGTTCCCGCGCGCAGCCTGACCGAACTAACGTCGGACATGATCGGCGCAGAAGTGGCGCTGCTGTTTCAGGATGGCGATCCTGGGCGACCGCTCATCGTCGGTCGCATTGTAGATGCTGCCCGCAAGTCAAATGTCCCGCAGATTGTTCAGGACGGTGAGCTGATGCGAATTACGGCGAAAGAGCGGCTCGAGCTACGTTGCGGCAAAGCAACGATCATCATGGAAAAGGACGGCCGTATCACCATCCGCGGCACCTATTTGACAAGTCACGCCAGCGCGACCAACCGCATCCGTGGCGGCTCGGTCAACCTGAACTGATGGCTGCGATGGTCCTACGCGAGATTGTTCGCCAACACGCGGAGATGGCAGCATTCCTATGGACGGTCTATGACCGCCATTTGCTTCATCCCGACGAGAACCTCGATCT
>NZ_RZQE01000067.1:0-18877 GCF_004022955.1 Mesorhizobium sp. M7A.F.Ca.US.002.01.1.1
GGAGTCTCCAGCCATGCAGTATGATCTTGCCGTCGTCGGCGGCAGCTTTGCCGGCCTGTCCGCCGCCATCCAGGTGGCGCGGGCAGGACGCAAGGTGCTGGTGATCGACGCCGGCCGGCCGCGCAACCGTTTTGCCGAGCATTCGCACGGCTTCCTCGGACATGACGGGCGCGCGCCCGGCGCAATCCTGGATGACGCAAGGCGCCAACTACTGGCCTATCCGGCAGCCAGGGTTGTCGACGGGCGCGCCGACAAGGCCCTAGCCGCTGGCAGCAGCGATTTCGAAATCACCACCGAGGGTGGCGAGACATTCGGCGCGGCACGGCTGGTACTGGCCACTGGGGTGCGCGATATCCTGCCGGAGGTTGCCGGGCTTGCCGAGCTCTGGGGAAAGAGCGTGCTGCACTGCCCCTATTGCCACGGCTACGAAGTTTCCGGCGGGCCGCTCGGCGTGCTCGCAACCGGTCCGATGTCCATGCATCAGGCACAGCTGATCACCGATTGGGGCGATGTCACGCTGTTCGGCAATGGCCTGTTCGAACCTGACACAGAGCAGATGCGCGCGCTGGAGAGCCGAAAGGTGCGGTTTGAGCCCACCAACGTTGCCGAGCTAGAGGAAGACGGCTCCGGCGGATTGATCGTCCACCTCGACGACGGCAGAAAGGCCGGCGTCAGGGCGATGTTCACCGCTCCGCGCAATATCATGGCCAGCCCGCTGGCCGAACAGCTCGGCTGCGGCTTCACCGAAAGCCTCCTCGGCACGGTGATATCAGTCGACGACAGGCAGCAGACGACCGTGCCCGGCGTCTACGCCGCCGGCGACGCGGCACGTTCGATGCACAACATCGCCTTTGCAGTATCGGGTGGCACCTTTGCGGGCGTCTGCGCCCACCAATCGCTGGTCTTCGGCTAGAAGCCGGCTTCCGCGCCGGCGATGCTGAGCCGGGCGCCGGCCTGCGCAAGGGCGGCGGCCAGGTCGTGCGGCGGCGAGCGGTCGGTGGCGAGTTCGGAAAAGCTGTCGAAGCCGCAGACCTGGACCAGACCAAGACGGCCGAATTTCGAGTGATCGGTGATGACGAGGGACCGCTGGCCGCGCGACAGCACCATGCGGGCGAACTCGGCCTCATCCAGATCAAAATCCATGACGCCCATCACCGCGTCGACCCCCCCGGTGGAAATGATGGCGTGACTGACCGAGAAGCGACTGACAAAATCGATCGCCGAGGCGCCGAAAGCAGCGCCGGAATCGCTGCGCAGCTCGCCGCCGGCCATATAGACCTTGTTGCCGTTGACGGTGGCCAGCGTGCGGGCGATGTCCGAGGAATTGGTGACGACCGTCAGGCGCCGGTGGCCGAGCAGTTCACGCGCAAGGAACGAGGTCGTCGTTCCGGTGTCGAGCATGATGGATTCCCCGTCGCGGATGGTGGCGGCGACCATGCGGGCAATGACCCGCTTGACGTCGGCGTTCTCACGCATGCGCCGCTCGAACGGCGCTTCGCCGATCATTGACGGCAGGCCGATGGCGCCATGCATCTTGAGGACAGAGCCATCACCGGTCAGCGGCTTGACGTCGCGGCGCACCGTCTCGAGCGACACGCCCAGCCGGTCGGCCAGACTGGCGATGGTGACGGTGCCCTCTTCCTGCAGGAGCCGCAGGATCTCGCCGTGTCGTTTGGACTGGGCCATCTGGTTTCCCGAACTGATGCTCTTGACCGATTCTAAGGTAATTCAATTGCTTTTAAAGGAACTACCTTATGCTTTCAGGCAAAATACCCAAAAAAAGTCACAGCTTTTTATTGACAAGCGGGAAACCCTGGCGTGAAATCAAAGACATCAACAGGCTTCAGATCTGCGACTGGGGGCAGAGACGCAACTCAGTGGTCAGGCCGTTTGGAACGTGCCTGTACAAGGAATTTTCAGATCCGCGGGGGCGGATGCCGGGCTCAAAAACCTGGCCAAGGGGCTCGTCGGTGCGGTGCGGGATACCGATCCTGGCGTCCCGCACCGACGAGATTATTTACGTTTCTCCCCGCCGTCGTTGCGCTGTTCACGGCGCCTTGTCGAAGCCCAGCAAACCAGGGATGATTCCGTGACCGCCGAAGATCGCATCCGCGCCCTGCCCTGCTGGACAGGTGGCATCGAGATCGCACCGCTGCCCGGCGGTCTGAGCAACGCGAATTATGTGGTCACGGACGCGGCGGGACGACACGTCGTGCGCTTCGGCAAGGACTATCCGTTCCACCATGTCTTTCGCGAGCGCGAGGTGATGACGGCGCGGGCGGCGCATGCCGCCGGTTTCGCGCCGGCCGTCCGCCATGCCGAACCGGGCATCATGGTCACAGAGTTTCTCGGCGCCAAGACCTATCTCGCCGAGGACGTACGCGCCAATCTTGGCCGCGTCGCAGCCCTGATGCGCGCCTTTCACCGGGAGATGCCCACTCACGTCTCCGGCGCCGGTTTCATGTTCTGGGTGTTCCATGTCATTCGCGACTATGGGCGCACGCTTGAAGAAGGCGGCAGCCGCAAGCGCAGCGACCTGCCGCGCCTGCTGACGCTGGCCGACGAACTGGAGCGCGCGCAGAAACTGCTGCCGATCGTCTTTGGCCACAATGATCTGTTGCCGGCCAACATTCTCGACGACGGCAACAGGCTGTGGCTGATCGACTTCGAATATGCCGGCTTCAACACGGCGATGTTCGACCTCGCAGGCGCCGCCTCCAACGCCGGCATGAGCGACGAGGAATCCTTCGCCTTTCTGACCGCCTATTTCATGAAAGAACCGGACGAAGCGATCCGCCGTTCGCACGCGGCCATGCAATGCGCCTCGCTGCTGCGCGAGGCGATGTGGAGCATGGTGTCCGAGCTCTATCTCGACGCGCCCGGTATCGACTACGTCGCCTACACCGAGGAAAACCTCGCCCGGCTCGACACGGCGCTGGAAAACTACAGAACGAAGTACGGGATGCAGAAATCATGACATTGCCGACCCAGGCCGCCATCGTCGTCATCGGCGGTGGCATCATCGGCTGTTCGACGGCTTATCATCTGGCGCGCGACCACAAAGCCGATGTCGTTCTGCTCGAACAAGGCAAGCTGACCTCGGGCTCGACCTGGCATGCCGCCGGCCTTGTCGGCCAGTTGCGCTCGTCGGCTTCGATCACCCGCGTGCTGAAATACTCCGTCGACCTCTACAAGGGCCTCGAGGCCGAGACCGGCCTTGCCACCGGCTGGAAGATGACCGGCTGCCTCAGGCTCGCCACCAATGCCGACCGCTGGACCGAGTACAAAAGGCTGGCGACGACGGCGAAAAGCTTCGGCATGGACATGCAATTGCTGTCGCCGGCGGAAGTCAAGGCAATGTGGCCGCTCATGGAAACCGGCGATCTTGTCGGCGCCTCCTGGCTGCCGACCGATGGCCAGGCGAGCCCCTCCGACATCACGCAGTCGCTGGCCAAGGGCGCGCGCATGCATGGCGCCAAACTGTTCGAGGATGTCCGCGTCATCGGCTTCGAAATGAAGGACGGCCGCATCACGGCGGTGAAGACCAACAAGGGCGACATTGCTTGTGACAAGGTGGTCAACTGCGCCGGCCAGTGGGCGCGGCAGGTCGGCGCCATGGCCGGCATCAACGTGCCGCTGCAGCCGGTGAAGCACCAGTACATCATCACCGAGAAGATCGACGGACTGGCGACCGACGCGCCGACCATCCGCGACCCGGACCGGCGCACCTATTTCAAGGAAGAGGTCGGCGGGCTGGTGATGGGCGGCTATGAGCCGAACCCGCAGGCCTGGGCTACTGGTCTCCCCGGCGGCGACGTCCCCAATGATTGGGAATTCAGGCTGTTCGACGATGATTACGACCATTTCGAGCAGCACATGAGCCAAGCGATCGCGCGCGTGCCGGCACTGGAAACCGTCGGCGTCAAGCAGATGATCAACGGGCCGGAGAGTTTTACGCCGGACGGCAATTTCATTCTCGGCACAGCGCCCGAATGCGCCAACATGTTTGTCGGCGCCGGCTTCAACGCCTTCGGCATCGCCTCGGGCGGCGGCGCCGGCTGGGTGCTGGCGCAGTGGGTGGTCGATGGCGAAGCACCGCTCGACCTGTGGGTGGTCGACATCAGGCGCTTTGCTAATTTGCACCGTGACCGTCAGTGGGTCTGCGACCGCACGCTGGAGGCCTATGGCAAACACTATACGATCGGCTTTCCGCATGAGGAGTATGCCAGCGGGAGGCCGCGCATCGTCTCGCCGCTCTACGACAGGCTGAAACAGCAAAATGCCGTGTTCGGCTCGAAGCTCGGCTGGGAACGGCCTAACTGGTTCGCGCCCGAAGGCGTCGAGCCGCAGGACATCTATTCGATGGGCCGGCAGAACTGGTTTGTGGCGGTCGGCGACGAACACCGGCATGTGCGCGAAAAAGTCGGCATCTTCGATCAATCCTCCTTCGCCAAATACGAGCTGAGCGGGCCCGATGCGCTGAAGGCGCTGGACTGGGTCTGCGCCAACGACGTCAGCAAGCCGGTCGGCCGGCTGACCTACACGCAGCTTCTCAACACACGCGGTGGCATCGAGGCCGATCTGACGGTGGCGCGGCTGGCCGAAGAGAAGTTCTACATCGTCACCGGCACAGGCTTCCGCACGCATGATTCCTCGTGGATCGGCGATCATATCGGCGAAGGGCTCGATGCCAGGCTTGTCGATGTCACCGAGGATTTCGGCACGCTGTCGCTGATGGGTCCTCGGGCGCGCGACGTGCTTTCGGCCGTGACCGAAGCCGACGTCTCAAACGTGAGCTTCCCATTCGGCCATGTGCGTGAGATTGCCATCGCCGGCCACACAATTCGGGCGCTGCGCGTCACCTATGTCGGCGAGCTGGGCTGGGAACTGCACGTGCCGATCGCGGCCACCGGCGAAGTCTTCGACGCGCTGATGGCGGCAGGCAAAAAGCACGACATCCGCCCGATCGGCTATCGGGCACTGGAATCGCTGCGGCTGGAAAAGGGCTATCGTGCCTGGGGCTCCGACATCACGCCCAACGACACGCCGCAGGAAGCCGGGCTCGGCTGGGCGGTCAAGCTGCGCAAGAACACGGATTTCATCGGACGGCGCGCGCTGGAGAAGACCAGCGGCACGGCAATGAAGAAACGCTTTGCCGGCTTCACGGTCGACGACCCCGAGATCGTGCTGCTCGGCCGCGAAACCATCCTGCGCAATGGCGAGCCTGTCGGTTATCTCACCAGCGGCGGTTATGGCTATACGCTGGGCAAGACCATCGGCTACGGCTACGTGCGCAACGCCGACGGGGTCAGCGACGATTTTCTCGCCTCGGGCGACTACGAACTGGTGGTTGCGATGGAGAGGACGCCGGCCAAGATCCACCTCGAGCCGATGTACGACCCGGCAGGCGCGAGGGTCAAAGCGTAGGTCAGGTCACGCGCAGTGCGAGGCCGCGGCTGGGCACGGTGTCGGCTTCGCCGGGCATCGAGACATAAGGGCGCGTTTCCTCGACGCGGGTGACGAGGCCCTGCGCCTCGAGCTCAGCGACGCGCGTGGCGAAGCCCTGATCCCACAGCGAGTTCTTGACCGTCAGCACGATGATGCCGCCCGGCCGGCATATGCGGATCAGTTCGTCCAGCCCCTCGACGCCGACATGACCTGATGTGAAGACGCCGGCCGAGATCACTCCGGCATAGGCATCATCGGCAAAGGGCAGATGACCGCCCAGCGCCAGGCAATGGAGCGCGGAATAGACACCCTTGCGGGCCGCCTGATCCAGCATGCCTTGTGAAATATCGAGTGCCTCGACTTGCGGGTAACCGGCAATATCAAGCCATTCGCCGATGAGACCGGTGCCGGCCCCGGCATCGAGCAGCGGTGCTGAACCGCGCGGCAGATGGCGGGTCAGCAGCGCAAGGCAGATCGTCGGATGGCGATAGCCGGCGGCCGACATGTCGGCGTCGTAGGTCTGCGACCAACGATCATAAAGTGCGGCGACCTCTTCGGGCCGCTTTGCCGCGTAGGCCGCGCCAAGCGCGCCCTGATGTTTGCTGTCCGCCACTTTGATCCAGTCCGCCAATTTTTGATCTCGCAGTGATGATAGCCAAAGCGCGAAAATTGTGGAACCGTTGCCGCGACAAATAACAGTGTGTGGGGGCGCAGGCATGATTACAGACGAGGCGCGTGCGGCACTGGACGCCATTCCCATGCTGGCCGGCTACAGCGGGCCGCTGGAACGGCTGGGCGGCCTCACCAATCTCGTCTTCAAGGCCGGCGACTTCTGCCTGCGCATTCCTGGCAAGGGCACCGAGGAATACATCAACCGGGCCAACGAAGCGGTGGCCGCACGCGAAGCGGCAAAAGCAGGGGTCAGTCCCGAGGTGCTGCATGTCGATGCCGGCACCGGGTTGATGGTGACACGCTACATCGCCGGCGCCGAAACCATGTCGGAGGAGAAATTCAAGGTTCGGCCGGGCAGTCCAGCCCGCGCCGGCGAGGCCTTTCGCAAGCTGCACAATTCAGGCGCGGTGTTTCCCTTCCGCTTCGAGCTGTTTGCGATGATCGACGACTATCTCAAGGTGCTGTCCACCAAGGAGATCGCCTTGCCCGCCGGCTATCATGACGTGGTGCGCGACGCCGAGAGCGTGCGGTCGGCGCTGGCCGCCCATCCGCTGCCTCTCGTCGCCTGTCATTGCGATCCGCTGTGCGAAAACTTCCTCGACACCGGCGAGCGGATGTGGATCGTCGACTGGGAATATTCGGGCATGAACGACCCGCTCTGGGACCTTGGCGACCTCTCCGTGGAAGGTAAATTCGATCTGGCGCAAGACGAAGAGATGATGCGCGCCTATTTCGGCGGCGAGGCGAGGCCGGCGGAGCGCGGCCGCATCGTCATCTACAAGGCGATGTGCGACCTGTTGTGGACGCTGTGGGGGCTGATCCAGCTCGCCAACAACAACCCGGTCGATGATTTTCGCGCCTATGCCGACGGGCGGTTCGCGCGCTGCAAGGCGCTGATGGAGACGTCCGAGTTTTCACGGCATCTGGCGGCGATCCGCCGGGGGTGAGCCTGGACTAATTCACGCCCTTCGGCACGTTTTCGGGCGGCACCGTGGTCTCGACCACTTTCTGGCGGTGGAAGATGAACAGGCCGGCGAGAACGACAATGCCCGAGCCGATCAGGATGCGCGGACCGGGAACGTCGCCGAAGAACACCAGTCCGAACACCACCGCCCACAGCAGCAGCGTGTAATGCAGCGGCGCCAGCGTTGAGGCCGGCGCCAGCTTGAGCGCCCTGGTGATCATCAGATGGGCGCCGCAGGAGACGATGCCGAGCAGCAGCATGGCGCCGAGATCGAGCGCCGACGGCGTCTGCCAGGCGCCGATGCTCAGCACGCCGCCGACCAGCAGTGTGCCGATGGTCTGCCATGTCACCAGATTGGTGTCGCTGGTGCCACGCAGGCGGCGGTTGAGGATGATGGCGAAGGCGAAGGAGATACTGCCCACCAGCGCAAAGCCTGATGACAGCGAGAACGCCGCCGAGGACGGTTTCAGCATGATCAGCACACCGCAGAAGCCGAGCAGGATCGCCATCCAGCGGCGCCAGCCGACCTTTTCGCCAAGCAAGAGGTGCGAGAGTGCCGCGACGTAGATCGGCCCCGCCATGTAGAAACTCATCACATCGGCCAGCGGCAGATAGACCACGGCGGCATAGAAGAGCGCGGTGTCGAGCGTGGTCATCACCACCCGCAGCAGCTGCAGCTCCAGGCGTTCCATGCGAAACAGCTTGGCCGGGCCCTGGTTGGCGATCATCGGGCCGAGCACGAAGAAGGCGCCGATGGAGCGGATCAGCACCACCTGGCCGACGGAGAAGCTGGCGACCAGCCATTTGCCCATGGCGTCGTTCAGCGCAAACAGGAAATCGCCGGCCAGCATCAGCAGAATGCCGGCCAAAAGCACATTCCTGATCGTCGAATTCTGCGCCACGGGCTGCGTCATGCCGATCCCGATTCCTCCCTGGTAGCCGCGTCGTAGACGGAAGTGGCTGCCTTGACGAGGAGAATTCGGGCAATGGGTAAGACCAGCGCCGGGAATCGGCTGTATCTAGCTGGATATGTGCCGCCGGTTCACCATTCCCGGCCTTCCGCCGATGGACAGCCTGGTTTCCTGCTTCGTCCGCTCCGCCACCACCTTGCCCCTGGCGATGACGCACAGGCGCTCGGCGCGCAGCCGCAGGGCTTCGACCGGATTGCCGGCATCGAGGACGACCAGGCTGGCGCGCTTGCCGACCGCCAGGCCGAGATGATCGAGGCCCATGATCGCGGCATTGACGTTGGTGACCATGTCGAAGCAGCGCGCCATCTCTGCCGGGCTCGACATCTGAGCGACGTGCAGACCCATGAAGGCGACATCGAGCATGTCGGCGGTGCCCAGCGAATACCAGGGATCGAGCACGCAATCCTGGCCCCAACCGACGCGAATGCCGAGCGCCAGCATCTCCTTGACCCGGGTAAGGCCGCGGCGCTTCGGGAAGGTGTCGTGGCGGCCCTGCAGCATGATGTTGATCAGCGGATTGGGAATGACCGAGACGCCGGCCTCGGCGATCAGCGGCAGCAGCTTCGAGACGTAGTAATTGTCCATCGAATGCATCGAGGTGAGGTGCGAACCGGCGACCTTGCCCTGCAGACCAAGACGCTGCGTTTCATAGGCCAACTGCTCGATATGGCGCGACAGCGGATCATCGGTCTCGTCGCAATGCAGGTCGACCATCAGGCCGCGGCTGGCCGCGATCTCGCACAGCTCCGTTACCGAGCGCGTGCCGTCGGCCATGGTGCGCTCGAAATGCGGGATGCCGCCGACGATGTCGACGCCCATGTCGAGCGCGCGGATGGTGTTTTCACGCGCCGATGGAGAGCGATAAAACCCGTCCTGCGGGAAGGCGACCAATTGCAGATCGATGTAGGGAGCGACCGTCTTCTTGACCTCGAGCAGCGCCTCGACCGCCAGCAGGCGGTCATCGCAGACATCGACATGGGTGCGGATGGCGAGCAGGCCCATCGACACCGCCCAGTCGCAATAGGCCAGCGCGCGATCACGCACCGCCTCATGCGTCAAAAGCGGCTTCAACTCGCCCCACAGCGAAATGCCTTCGAGCAGCGTACCCGACGCGTTGATGCGCGGAATGCCGTAGGAGAGCGTCGCGTCCATGTGGAAATGCGGATCGACGAAGGGCGGCGAGACCAGATTGCCATGGGCGTCGACCTTCGTCCGCGCGGAACCCTGGAGAACGGGCTCGATCGCCGCGATCGTCTCACCGTTGATGCCGATGTCGGCAACCCTGCCATCAGGCAGTGTGCCGCCGCGAACGATAAGGTCGAAATCCATCCGTCGTCATCCCGTCAAAAGAATCATCTGATATAGCCGAGGCTGAAAATCGCATCCCGTCGATGCCGCTTGCAACAGCGATTTGTCCGCGGCGGCCGCGGATGGTTTCATCCGGCCGCAACTCCCTCTATAAGCCGCCTTCGTTGTCCCGGTTTCAAGGATCCGCCGTTTGTTTCGTTTCTTCCGCTCGACGGAAAACCAGCGCCTCGTCGCGAGGTTGATCCGGGAATCCTTTTATCAGCACAGGTTTGGCTACGGCGCCGCGATCTTGTCGATGCTTGTGGTGGCCGCCACGACCGGCGCCAGCGCCTGGATTCTCAAAGAGATCACCGACGAATTCGTAGTCTTCAAGCGGATTGACCGGGTCAACCTGATTGCGGGCGGGGTCGCCACGATCTTCATCCTCAAGGGCCTCGCCAACTTCATTCAGGCCTATTTCATGAGCCGTGTCGGCAACGCCATCATCGCCGACCGCCAGCGCAAGATCTACGACCGCATCCTGGCGCAAGGCATCGAATTCTACCATTCGACCTCGTCGTCCGACCTGATCACACGCATGACCAACAATGCGCAGGCGGCACGCAACGTGCTCGACCTCGTTGTCACGTCCTATGTGCGCGATCTGTTGTCGCTGGTCGTCCTGGTAGGAGTCATGGTCTGGCAGCAGCCAGCCTTGTCTATAATCTGCTTCGTCGTCGGCCCCTTGGCTATCTACGGGGTCAACCGCATCCTGAAACGTGTTCGCAAGTTCGCCGCGATGGAGTTTCGCTCGGTCGGCCAGATCGTGCAGGTGATGCAGGAAACGGCAATCGGCGTGCGCGTCGTCAAATCCTTCAACCTCGAAGGCGCGATGCGCAACCGCATGTACAAGGCCGTGTCGGACGTCGAGAACCGGGCCAATAACATCGCGACGCTGGAGGCTGCGACAAGCCCGGTGATGGAGACGCTGGCCGGGCTGGCAATTGCCGGGGCCATCTTCGTCAGCGGCTTCCTGGTCTTGCAGGGCGGCCAGATGCCGGGAAACATCATGGCCTTCATCGGGGCACTCCTGTTTGCCTATGAGCCGGCAAAGCGCCTTGCACGCGTGCGTATATCGCTGGAAAGCGGCATTGTCGGCGTGCGTATGATGTTCGAGCTCGCCGACCAGCCGCTCACTCTGGTCGAGAAGCCGGACGCGAAGCCGCTTCTGGCCGGACCGGGCGAGATCCGGTTCGACGCCGTCGACTTCGCTTATCAGAAAGGGCCGCCGGTGCTGGACAGGTTCGATCTGACGCTTGCGCCCGGCAAGATGACGGCGCTGGTCGGGCCTTCCGGCGGCGGCAAGTCGACGATTCTAAACCTGATCATGCGCATGTATGATCCGCAGAGCGGCAGGGTGCTGTTCGACGGTCAGGATATTTCCCATGCGACGCTCGCATCGCTGCGGGAAAAGATCGCCTATGTCAGCCAGGATACGTTCCTGTTTGCCGGCACCATCATGCACAACATCCGGCTTGGGCGCGAGGGTGCGACCGACGATGAGGTGATCGCCGCCGCCAAGGCGGCCAACGCGCATGACTTCATCAGCGCGCAGGCGAAAGGCTACGAGACGGATGTCGGCGAGAATGGCGGCCTACTGTCGGGCGGCCAGCGCCAACGGATCTCGATCGCACGCGCCATGCTGCGCAATGCGGAGATCCTGCTGCTGGACGAAGCGACCAGTGCGCTCGACGCCGAATCGGAAGCGCTGTTCCGCGACGCGCTGCAGCAATTGACGGAAGGCCGCACGACGATCGTCATCGCGCACCGTCTGTCGACCGTGCACCAGGCCGACACAATCGTGGTGCTCGAAGCCGGCAAGGTGGTGGAAAGCGGCCCGCACAAGACCTTGCTCAAGCAGGGCGGGCTTTACCAGAAGCTCTATGAGTATCAGTTGATGCCGTGATGGTGTTCCGGATATTGGAGCCAGCCCCCTCATCCGGCCCTTCGGGCCACCTTCTCCCCGAGGGGAGAAGAGATCGTCAGCGCCGGCGCCAGCCTCTTCTCCCCAGCGGGGAGAAGGTGGCCGCGTAGCGGCCGGATGAGGGGGCCTGGGCGCGAACCTTATTCCGGCACAAACCTCACCGCGCCCTTGGCCGCGCTGGTGGCCATGGCGGCATAGGCGCGCAAGGCGGTCGTCACCTTGCGCTTGCGCTTTTCCTCCGGCTTCCAGGCCATGGCGCCCTTGGCTTCCATCGCCGCCCGTCGCGCAACGAGTTCCGCCTCATCGACAGCCAGGCGGATGCTGCGGTTCGGGATGTCGATCTCGATCGTATCGCCCTCCTGCACCAGTCCGATCAAACCGCCTTCGGCAGCTTCCGGCGACGCATGGCCGATCGACAGGCCCGAGGTGCCGCCGGAGAAGCGGCCGTCAGTGACCAGAGCGCAGGCCTTGCCGAGGCCCTTCGACTTCAGATAGCTTGTCGGGTAGAGCATTTCCTGCATGCCGGGGCCGCCGCGCGGTCCTTCATAGCGGATGACGACGACATCGCCGGCCTTGATCTCATTGGACAGGATCGCCTTGACGCTGGAATCCTGGCTTTCGAACACGCGGGCCGGGCCGGTGAATTTCAGGATCGATTCATCGACGCCCGCCGTCTTCACGATGCAGCCGTCGAGCGCCAGATTGCCCTTCAGCACGGCAAGGCCGCCATCCTTGGAAAAGGGATGTTCGGTCGAGCGGATAACGCCTTTCTCGCGGTCGAGATCGAGCTCGTCCCAGCGGCGCTCCTGGCTGAAGGCGACCTGTGTCGGCACGCCGCCAGGGGCGGCGAGGAAGAAATCGCGCACGCTCTGGCTGGTCGTGCGGGAAATATCCCAATGGTCGAGCGCTTCGCCCAGGGTTGACGTATGCACCGTCGGCAGGTCGCGGTTGAGCAGGCCGGCATTGTCGAGCTGGCCGAGGATGGCCATGATGCCGCCGGCGCGGTGGACGTCTTCCATGTGGACGTCGGACTTGGCGGGCGCCACCTTGCACAGCACCGGCACCTTGCGCGACAGCGCGTCGATGTCGTCCTGATCGAAATCGATCTCGCCCTCATGCGCCGCAGCCAGGATATGCAACACGGTGTTGGTCGAACCGCCCATGGCGATGTCGAGCGTCATGGCGTTCTCGAAAGCGCCCTTCGAGGCGATGTTGCGCGGCAGTGCGGTTTCGTCGTCCTGCTCGTAATAGCGCTGGGCGAGATCGACGATCAGGTGGCCGGCCTCGACGAACAGACGCTTGCGGTCGGCATGCGTCGCCAATGTCGAGCCGTTGCCGGGCAGCGACAGGCCAAGCGCCTCGGTCAAACAATTCATCGAATTGGCGGTGAACATGCCCGAGCAGGAGCCGCAGGTCGGGCAGGCCGAGCGCTCGATGACCTTGACGTCCTCATCGGAGATCTTGTCGTCGGCGGCCGCGACCATGGCATCGACCAGGTCGAGCGCCTGCGTCTTGCCGGCGAGCACCACCTTGCCGGCTTCCATCGGACCGCCGGAGACGAAGACGGTCGGGATGTTGAGGCGCAACGAGGCCATCAGCATGCCGGGCGTGATCTTGTCGCAATTGGAGATGCAGACCATGGCGTCGGCGCAATGCGCGTTGACCATGTATTCGACGGAATCGGCGATCAGCTCGCGCGACGGGAGCGAATAGAGCATGCCGTCATGGCCCATGGCGATGCCGTCATCGACGGCGATGGTGTTGAATTCCTTGGCAACGCCGCCGGCCTTTTCGATCTCGCGCGCGACCAATTGGCCGAGATCCTTCAGATGAACATGGCCCGGCACGAACTGGGTGAAGGAGTTGACCACCGCAATGATCGGCTTGCCGAAATCCGAGTCCTTCATGCCGGTGGCGCGCCAGAGGCCGCGAGCGCCGGCCATGTTGCGGCCATGGGTGGTGGTGCGGGAACGATAGGCAGGCATGTTTTTTCCTTGGTGGCTGGCCGCAGCCCAGGGGTTGGCGCGGCGGAGCTGAATTCGGACCGCAGGCGTTATAGACGCGCAAGTATGGTCTGGCCACAATTTTGCAATGCGCCAGATTCTCTCAAAAAAATGCGTGGCACTGTCGGATGGCGCGCTGCATGTCCGTCCTTGGGCAGACGGCAAGGAGATGGCACCATGTTCGGAGTCAGCCGTTTCACAGGAACAGCGACCGAAACAGCACGAGGAGCACGACATGCAAAAGATCACCACCTGCCTGTGGTTCGATGGCCAGGCCGAAGAGGCCATGAATTTCTACGTCTCCATCTTCAAGAATTCGAAGGTGCTGAGCGTGATGCGCTGGCCCAAAGGCCACGCCGATGAAGGCAAAGTGCTGGTGACCACGTTTGAACTCGACGGCGTGCAGTTCCAGGCGCTCAATGGTGGACCGCAGTTCAAGCACAGCGAAGCGATGTCGCAGTCGATCGACTGCAAGACGCAGGAAGAGGTGGATTACTTCTGGGACAAGCTCATCGAAGGTGGCGGCCAACCATCGCAATGCAGTTGGCTGAAGGATAAATTCGGCGTCTCCTGGCAGGTTGTGCCGGAGCAGCTGCCGCGCCTGCTCCTGGATCCGGACCGGGCCAAGGCCGGCCGCGTAATGTCGGCGATGATGCAGATGAGCAAGATCGACATCGCCAAGATAGAGGAAGCTGCCAGAGGATAGTCGAGGGTCGCGCCGCCCCTCATCCGCCCTTCGGGCACCTTCTCCCCGTGAACGGGGAGAAGGAAAAAGCGCGACTTACGCCGCTCTGTCGCGGACCTGATAGTCCTTGATCGTGGCAAACTCGATCGCCTTCCAGCGCTCCGCTTCGTAGTTCAGCGAGAAGGCGTGCTGGGCGAGGAACACCGGGTCGTTGTCGAGGTCGCGGGCGATGTCGCCGCGATGCGCCTCGATGAAACGCAGGACCTCGGCCTTGTCGTCGGCCGAGATCCAGCGGCACACGGAAAAGCGCGACATCTCGAATTCGACCGGCAGGGTGTATTCGAAGTTCAGCCGTTCCTTCAGGACGTCGAGTTGCAGCGCGCCGACGACACCGACGATGGCCGGTGAGCCGTCCTCGGGCGAAAACAGCTGCACGACGCCCTCCTCTGCCATCTGGTGTAGCGCTTCCTTCAGCTTTTTGGCCTTCATCGCGTCGCCGAGGCGGACACGGCGCAGGATTTCCGGGGCAAAATTCGGAACGCCGCGGAACAGGATTTCCTCGCCCTCGGTCAGCGTATCGCCAATACGCAGCGTGCCGTGGTTGGGAATGCCGACGACGTCGCCGGCAAAGGCCTCGTCGGCGGTGACGCGTGTGCGGGCAAAGAAGAACTGCGGCGCCGACAGCGACATCGGTTTTCCCGTGCGTACCAGCTTGGCCTTCATGCCGCGCTCGAGCTTGCCCGAACAGACGCGGACGAAGGCTATGCGGTCGCGGTGGTTGGGATCCATGTTGGCCTGGATCTTGAAGACGAAGGACGTCATCTTCTCTTCGGTCGCCTCGACCTTGCGGGTGTCGGCCTCTTGAGCACGCGGCGGCGGTCCAAAAGCGCCGAGCGCCTCGATCAGGTCGCGCACGCCATAATTGCGCAGCGCCGAGCCGAAATAGACCGGCGTCAGGTGACCCTCGCGGAAGGCTTCTATATCAAGGGGTCTGCATGCTTCCCGCGCCAGCTCCAGCTCCTCGATGAAGGCCTCGCGCTCGTTCTCCGGCAAAAGGCCGGCGACGCGGTTGGAATCGGGACCGTTGACCGGCGTGCGCTCCTTCTCGTCGTCGCCCCTGCGCACGGCGTTCAGCGCCAGATGGTAGGTGCCGGAAAAATTCTTGCCCCGGCCGATCGGCCAGGTGATCGGCGCCGTATCCAGCGCCAGCTTCTGCTCGATCTCATCGAGGATCTCGAACGGATCGCGGCTTTCGCGATCCATCTTGTTGACGAAGGTGATGATCGGGATGTCGCGTAGCCGGCAGACTTCGAAAAGCTTCAGCGTGCGCGGCTCGATGCCCTTGGCGGCATCGATGACCATGACGGCCGAGTCGACCGCCGATAGCGTGCGATAGGTGTCGTCTGCGAAATCCTCGTGGCCGGGCGTGTCGAGCAGGTTGAAGACATTGTCCTCATACTCGAAGGTCATCACCGAAGTGACGACCGAAATGCCGCGCTCACGCTCGATCTTCATCCAGTCCGACCGCGTCTGGATCTTGTCCTTCTTGGCCTTGACCTCGCCGGCAAGCTGGATGGCGCCGCCGAACAGCAGCAGCTTTTCGGTGAGCGTGGTCTTGCCGGCGTCCGGGTGCGCGATGATCGCGAAGGTGCGGCGGCGCGCCACTTCTTCTTCTATTGCTTCGGGCATTCTCTGGGATTTCCGTGTGACAGGCCGGGCTTCTAGCAGCGCAGTCCGGGCCTGTCGACCGGTCCGGCGGCAGGGAAGCCGCCGGAAGCCATGGCTTGCTTCAGGCCAATTCGGCCGTGCGGCTCGCCTGAACGACCTCGGGGAGCCAGCCGGCAATGGTGCCGCCTATCGCGTCGGCATGGTCTTCTTGCAGATAGTGCGCACCGGGTCCGAGATTGATGAACCGGCAGTTCTTCAGCCCGGCGGCGAATTCGCGTGCGGCCTGCGGCGCAATCAGCGCGCCGGGATCGCCCGCAAACAGCAGTTTCGGATAGGTGGAGAGCCGAAGTGCGCGATGATCATGTTCGCTGATGGCGGCAACGTCGGCGGGCTGGCCCTCGATCGGCAATTCCCGAGGCAGGCGCAACACCGGCTTTCGCGATTGCGGTGTCGGGAACGGCGCCCGGTAGACGGCCATCTCCTCATCGCTCAGTGTACGCAGCACCGAGGCCGGCAACACTTTTTCGACGAAGACATTGTCTTCCAGGACCAGCTTCTCGCCGACACCCGGCGTGCGCAGCGCCTTGAACATTTCGCGGGCTTGCGGGCGCTGATGAAAATCCTCCCAGCGCTCGAAGGGTCGGATGAATTCCATGAAGGCAAGGCCGAGCACGCGTTGCGGTCGCCGCGCCGCGAGATGGAAAGCCAGGGCCGTGCCCCAGTCCTGCGCGACCAACACCACTTCCTGGATGTCGAGCACGTCCAGGAAGGCGTCGAGATAGCGGACGTGATCGAAGAAGCGATAATCGATATCGGGCTTGCCGGATTGGCCGTAGCCGATCAGGTCGGGCGCGATGCAGCGACCGAGCGGCGCGACATGCGGGATGATGTTGCGCCAGATGTGGGATGAGGTCGGATTGCCATGCAGGAACAGAACGGTGGGGCCGGACGCTCCCGTCTCGACATAGGACATGGTCGAATCGAGCACGGCGATCTGCGAGCGTCTCGGTGCAGCGACGCCAGCTTGAGAAATGTTGGCTTTCGAACTCATGGGGTCGGCTCCTTTGCAAAAACTGTGCTGAAGATGATTTTCTTGAACCGCTCGAGCGGCGCGGGGCTACGTTCAACCTTCATGCGCAGCATGGCGCCCTGCCAAGACGACAGCAGGAAGTCGGCAAGGTCCTCGGCCTCGAAGGTCTTGGAGATGTCGCCGGCTGCCTGGCCTTCGGCGATGCAGGCGGCGAAGGGCTGGCGCCAGCGTTCGAAGATGTCGACGAGTTGCAGGCGCAGCGGCTCGCTGTGGACCGCGGTCTCGAGGCTGAGATTGCCTATCATGCAGCCGCGTGCCCAATCATGCGCCTCAAGCTTCGAGGTGATGACATCGACGTAGCGCCTCAGCCGGCCGATGGGCGGCGTGCCGTCCTGCGCCAAGGCTTTCTCGACCAACGTGCCGACATAGGCGAAATAGCGGTCCAGCACCTCCCCGGCAAACTCCTCCTTGGAGGCAAAATGGTTGGTGAACGAGCCGGGCCGGGCGTCGGCGGCGGCAACGATGTCGCGCACACCGGCGGCGGTATAGCCGGAATTCCAGATGGTCCGGAACCCGGCGTCAAGGAGGTTTTCGCGGAGTGATTGTCTGGCCATACCGATATAATACGTACGTACGTATTGATGTCAAGCCGAATAATTTGCGTTGCCGATGTTGGCAAGCGGGGGTGGCACTGGAAGAGTGTCCCTCAGGGGGTGGCGAGTTTGAGGAGCGAACATGGCTGCCGTGAAACAAGTGATCGTCATCGGCGCCGGCATCATCGGTGCTTCCATGGCCTGGCACCTGACCAGGGCAGGCGCACAGGTGACGGTTATCGCCGCCGACAGCGCCGCCGGTGGGGTCGCCACGCCGAACTCCTTTGCCTGGATCAATGCCACCTGGGGCAATCCGGAGCCCTATTTCCGGCTGCGCACCCGCGCCATGGCCGAATGGTCGCGGCTGGCGCGGGACGTGCCCGGCCTGCCGCTCAACTGGTGCGGCGGCCTGTGCTGGGATCTATCGGCGGCCGACATGGAAGCCTATACCGCGCAGCATTCGGCCTGGGGCTACGGCATCGAGCGCGTCGACCGCGCCGGCGCGGCCCGTATAGAGCCTAATCTCACCGAACTCCCGGACGTCGCTTTGCATGTCGCCGAAGAGGGCGTTGCCGAGCCGGTCGCGGCAACGAAGGCGCTGCTGGCCGATGCCGAACGACGCGGCGCGCGGATCATCTCCAGCACGGTGACGGCGCTTGTCCAGACAGGCGGCAGGATTTCGGGCGTCGACACATCGCATGGGCTGCTTGCCACCGACGAGGTGTTGATCGCGGCCGGCGTCGGCTCGGCGGGCATTGCCGCCACCGCCGGCATAAATCTGCCGCTCGAGACGCCACCTGGCCTGATCGTCCACTCGCGGCCCTACGAGAAACTGCTGAACGGACTGGTGCTGGCCGAGCGGCTGCATATGCGCCAGACCGCCGAGGGCCGTATCATCGCCGGTTCCGATTTCGGCGGCGCCGACCCCGGCATGGATGCGCAAGCCACCGCCAGCGAACTGTTCGCGGTCCTGAAAGCCAGCCTGCGCGGCGGAGACGGGCTGGCGCTCGATTTCCACACGGTCGGTTACCGGCCGACGCCGATCGACGGTTTTCCGATCATCGGCCGCGCCGAGGGCATGGACGGCGTCTATGTCAGCGTCATGCATTCCGGCATCACGCTGGCGCCGGCCGTCGGCCTGTTTGCCGCTCGCGAAATCCTTGATGGCGAGCGCGATCCGCTGCTCGCGCCTTACGGGTTGGGACGGTTTGCTCAATAACCCGGACGGACGGCAGCGTCGGCCGATGTCTGTATAGGTTAACGCCCTACGGCGCCCCCCTCTGTCCTGCCGGACATCTCCCCCTCGAGTGGGGAGATTGGCAGTTTCGGCGCCTCGCTCAGTCCCGCAAGGTCGGCGATTGGCGAAAGCCGTCGCGACATCCAATCTCCCCCCTTGAGGGGGAGATGTCCGGCAGGACAGAGGGGGGCGCTGGCCCGCGGCGTTGCCGCAATTTGCAACTACCCGGCCAACGCCAGCTTCGCCACGGCCGGAGCAAAAGGCCGAATGTTGATCCCGTCCCTGGTCATGGTGACGAAGCTCGATGGCGGGATCGCCTAGGCGCGATCCGGAAG
>NZ_RZQE01000680.1:0-2470 GCF_004022955.1 Mesorhizobium sp. M7A.F.Ca.US.002.01.1.1
ATATTCCGCACGTCAACGAGATGGTCAGAAAACGAGTGATCGAACCAAGCATCAGCCGGACGTGCTGGCAGGCGAACACTCTTCCGCTGCCTCGTCGGTTACCCTTCCCGTCCCGGTGGAGCGTCACTGGCCTTGTCGTTGCCTTGTAAGCTGGGGCACTCGCGCGGCCTCGTTGTCCCTCGCTGCGAGACTGTCGTCAGACGCTTGGTATATCTGTCGAACAATTCCACCTTTTCTGGATAGGTAAGGCGGTGTAAACGCTGGCAACCTTCGCACCGATAGTGGGCGGCAGCGATGAACCAACGCCCCGGTTTGATGAAAGCCGTTCCGCATGCCGGACATTCGAGCGTCATCTCAATCGAAGACAGTGTCTGGGGGAGCGGCATCAGGTCCCGTGGTTCAAACCGCCGCCGCCAGAAGCAGCGTTATACCCACGACCGTCGACCCACAGATGGTCGCTAGAAGCACAATCGGCCGCGGATACTCGGTGGGTGCTGCGCTGGTGAGGTCGGAACCTCGAAATCTCACGGCGCTGGGCGACTGGACGTGGGCAGCGGTAGACTTGTCATTGCACGCTAGCACAGAAAGACGCTGGGCGATATCGGCGGCGATGAGAGGATCGTCCGCCACCAACTTCGACCAGTCCGAAACAGTGCCGATTTCGTGATGCAACATCGTTCCCTCCCAGGTGATCGCACAACTGCGAGATCTGACCTTTGTTCCTTTGATTTTTGCGAGGGGGGAAGTCGCGCCCGCTGCCTCGATGGACGGCGGGTCACATGCGACTGATCGCTATTTCCGGGGCTCCGGGAACTTGATTATCGTCGCGCTGTCTTCCGGCTCCAGCGGCTCGTGGCCAGGCCGTTCGTGCCACATGACTTGCCGCAAATCGGTCTGATCGACTTTCTGGCCGCAAGATGGACACGCGTAGAAGCGGTCCTTTTCGCGAATGCAATTACCCCCGTTGCGGGGGATGCGAGGTCCAAGGTCAGACAGTTTTGTCATGGCGACGAAAATCACCGCCGGAGGAAAAAGTTCCCGCCATTTCAGCAAAAACCAACGGAACACTCTTTGGCGCCCGAGGTTCGATGAGCTGAAAGCATCGTGACTGCATGGACGCTTCCGCCAGCCCATCGACAGCCTCTATGGCACGATCCACGATGCCATCTCCACTACGATCCTGGTTTGACCGGATGATGCTCGCGGCCGCAGGTTCCTCGACGATTGGATCGCGAGCCATCTGCCGTTTCCAGAACCGGCTCCCCCCATGGCTGCCAGCGACCTTGCGGACCAGCCGCCGGTGATGCCGGTACCAAGCCTGACGAGGTCAATGAAGAAGTCAGGAGCGTATCCGAAGTAATGTTCAAACGATGCATACAGCAACGACGCCTCACCGGCTTGACCGGTTTCTTGGCTCGCCCCTTTAGGTGGGCCGTGGGTCAAGTGGATTGCTAATACGAGGCTCAAGGACCTTTATCGTTATGCTTGTCTCTGCCGGCTGCGCCACATTCTATTGGTGGTGGAGAGACTGCTATGCCCTTCAGGGCGGGCTAGCGATGGAGCGCCTTCGAAGGTGAAAGCAATTCCCGCGTCCTCAAACGCCTGACGCATGGCCGCGATCTTGTGGGGACGCGGATTTCGAATACCGTTCTCAAAATCTCTGATCGTCATTTCGCTAACGCTCGCTTTTGCGGCAAGCCGTACTCGCGGCCAGTTCAGCAGGGCGCGTGCTGCTCTCGATTGAGCTGGTGAAAGTTGGGTTCGGTTGTCCATAGGATTTGAACATTCGATACGTCTAAAATGTTCCTTCGATCTATGCGACGATCGAAGGATCGAGCAATTCCCGTCGCGGGGGACGTCACGAGCGATGTCTCAGCAATGCATGCGACAGGCAATAGGCGGGCACCGGGACGGGGGGCAAGCAGTGGGCGCCTGAAGCGAGCGCTGCGGGTTGGCGGGCGTCCGCCGCTATCGCAACCAACCCTGTTGCGGCTCGTTGACCTATGCTGGTTGGTCCCAGCACACTCCAGAACCTGCCCGCCACTTCGCGGTGGCGGGCTTTTTGTGAATCAGCGGAACCTGATATGTCGCGGCAGGTTGGAAAAGCGGCAGCGTCCCCCGCTGCCGGTCGAGGTCCCCAAGCCTCGTCCGGGTCCGCCTCTACCCGCAAGTGGGGGCGGACCCACTAAATATGTTGCGGATCAAGGCGACCTGGTTTCCGAAAGCCGTTATTGCTGGTCGTTGACGGGCGTTCAAGCTGGCGCTGCTACACACCTCCTGGCAAGCACTCTATCTTGTCTGGGCCCGACTAAAGCCCGACATGGAATCGCAAAGGTCTGACCTGTGAAACAATGAAGCCTTTTCCACATTTGGAAATGTGACCGTCGATCATCGTCCCTTCATCGTCGGTTGGTTGATACCCGCCACGGCTCGCTTGGCGTGGCGGGGACTCATTCATTGAGAGGGTATG
>NZ_RZQE01000681.1:0-2453 GCF_004022955.1 Mesorhizobium sp. M7A.F.Ca.US.002.01.1.1
GGCCGGTGCCATCATCGGCGCCGTCGGCATTTCAGGCGACACGTCGGACAATGACGAAGCCGCGGCAATCGCCGGCATCGAGGCCGCCGGTTTCACCGCCGATCCGGGGTGAGGTCGGGAACTTCGTCATCCACGGGCGGAGCAGGAGCGAGGCTCCGTCGCGCAGACCCGAGGATCCATTCCGTAACATCAGCCGTAGAGTGCAGCGGAGCAGAAACTTCCGCCTTCCGCGCCGGGGACCTAATTCAAATTGATGTCCCGGCTGGCCGACCGCATCGACACCGCGAATCCGGCCAGCACGTCGAACAGCGCGATGACCATCAGGGTGAAGAAAACGGAATGGGCCGCACCCTTCACCAGCAGGAACTCGACCAGGAAGGCCACGAAGACCAGCGTCGACAGAAGATGGTCCATGATCGAGGCGTTGGTGGTGCGCACCGACTTCGCCATTTCGAGGAACAGGAAGATCAGCCCGATCAGCACCATCAGGTCGCCAAGCGTCATCGAGAACACGCCACCCGACATCATGCTGAATGAGAAGACCTCGCTTGCCCACGGATCGTCACCGCTGCCGAATATTCCCAGCAGTCCGAGATTGTAGAGCACGAAAGGCACGATCAGCAGCGGAATGGCACCGAACATCTGGCGTCTCCATGTGGGGGCAATCCTTTGTAGAATGCGCCACAGGCACGCCGTCAAGATGTTTCGATGGCAGCGTTGAACACGGTCGAAGACCGCACGCAACAACAATGTCAGCCGGTTGCCTGCAACGATTGCCGCCCACGCGTCGAGATGCGCGCTACCCGCCCCCCAAACGCAAAAGAACCGGCCACTGGCCGGTCCTTTTGGAATTCAAACCTTTGGAAGGTTGGTCTCAGCTTTCCTTGGGCGTCAACACCTGGCGACCGCGATACATGCCGGTCTTCAGGTCGATATGGTGCGGACGGCGCATTTCGCCGGAATTCTTGTCCTCGACATAGGTCGGGGCCTTGAGGGCGTCGGCCGAGCGGCGCATGCCGCGCTTGGACGGAGAGGTTTTACGTTTCGGAACGGCCATGGATATGCTCCACTACATGGTCAAAAGCCCCGCCCGCCCTCGTGAAAGGGCCATGTCGGGGCCTAAATCTGAGAAAGTCGGGTGCCTATACACGCCCTGTACCGTTTTGGCCAGCACTGGCGCGAATTTTTTTGGATCGGCTAGCGGAGACAACCGACATAGGCGCCCGAGCGGCCGGCTCGCCGCTCGATCAGATTGGCAAGCCGCCTCAGGCCAGGCCCGGGCTTGGCCGGATTGCGGGCGATCGGATTTGGCAAAGAGACCGCAAGCAGGGCGGCCTGCCGTCGCGACAGCTGTTTTGCCGAGACGCCGAAATGGTGCTGTGCCGCGGCCTCGATGCCGTAGATGCCCGGCCCCCACTCGGCGATGTTGAGATAGATTTCCATGATGCGCCGTTTCGACATCACCGCATCGAAATAGACGGCCAGCGGCAATTCGACCACCTTGCGCACCGAGCCCAGCGGCCGCGACCAGAGATACAGGTTCTTGACCGTCTGCATGGTGATGGTCGAGGCGCCGCGCGTCGCTTCGCCGGCCAGCGCATCGTCGACGACGCCTCTCAGCTCGCCGAGATCGACGCCACGATGAAAGCAGAACTGCCCGTCCTCCGACATGATGACGGAATTGGCCAGCACCGGCGACACGTCATCGATCGACACCCAGCGGCGGTCGTAACCGGAGAAGGTCGCCAGGTCCTTCAGCATCAGCGTCGAGACAGGATGCACGAAGAACGGCAGGTACAGAAACGTCAGCACGACCGGAATCAAAGCCAGCACCGCGGCCACGACGATGCCGCGCCGGACCCAGCGCTTGAGACCACGGCGGTTTACGCCCCGCGATCTCGTCGCCATGTCCAGCTTTTCGGTTTCATGATCGACGATCGGTTCCGCCAAGCCGCCCAACCCGTGCCAGAGAGCTCGTTTTGAAACGCGCTCCTGTGAGTCATGTGACGGTGTTTTCGAGAACCGGAGCGGAGCGTACATTAGAGTACGCAAGCACCGGAAGCGCAGAAAACGCCCTCAGATGACCGCAGGAGTAGAGTTTCCGAACGGGCTCATACTGCTCCGGCATAATGGCGCTTGCCTTCTTGCGCAACGTCTGAGTGTCGGCTACCGGTCCCGGCCATGACGAATGACGACCAAATGGCGTTCGAAATGGCGCTGATCAGGCGGGCAGCCGCCGTCGAGGTGCTGCTGCGGCGACTGCTCGACGACCGCGCGCTTTCGGGCGAGATCGCCCGGCCGGACCGGCTGATGGCGGCGATGCGCCATGGCGTGCTGAACGGCGGCAAGCGCCTGCGGCCCTTCCTGGTCATGGAAAGTGCCGCCCTTTTTTCCGCCGACGGCGAGGCGGCACTGCGTGTCGCCGCCGCACTTGAATGCGTGCATTGCTATTC
>NZ_RZQE01000682.1:0-2437 GCF_004022955.1 Mesorhizobium sp. M7A.F.Ca.US.002.01.1.1
CATTTGAAGGTCGTGCGCGAGATCGACAGATCCTTCAGCCCCGACTTGACGAAGCTGAGCACCTCGTTGCGGCGCTCGGTCGGACCGACAAAGTCGGGCTGTCTCTCATAAAGCGCCAGCAATTTGTCCTGATAGGCGGAAAGCCGGAAGAAATAGCTTTCTTCCTCGTTCCATTCGACCGGCGACCCAAGCGGTTCGCGGCGCACGCCGTCGTCGCCGAGCGTCGTCTCGCTCTCGTCGAAATAGGCTTCCTGGCGCACCGAATACCAGCCGCTATAGCGGTCGAGATAGATGTCGCCATTGGCGGCCATCGCTTTCCAGATCGCCTGACAGGATTCGTAGTGGCGCGGTTCGGTCGTGCGAATGTATTGGTCATTCGAGCCGCCCATCGCCTCGGTCATTGCGCGGAAAATCGCCGAATTGCGGTCGGCCAGCGCCAGTGGCGTTATGCCTTCCTTCTCGGCCGTTTGCTGCATCTTCAGGCCATGCTCGTCGGTGCCGGTCAGGAAGAAGACGTCCTTGCCGTCCAGGCGCTGGAAGCGTGCCAGGGCGTCGGTTGCAATGACCGTATAGGCGTGGCCGATATGCGGCTTGCCGTTCGGATAAAAGATCGGGGTGGTGATGTAGAATTTGTCGCGTGACATGAATGAACCGTCATGAATGTCTGAATGGAAAGGCGTGGCGGTGGATATCGTATCGAGGCAGCATTTGCCATCCCGATCCAGGAAACCCAGTCACATTCGCATTGCAGAATTCAGGCGGTCGATCATGATCAAGGCGTGCTGCTTCTTATCGAGATTGTAAGTATCGGTCTCAGATATAGCGTCCAGCGCCTCATGCCAAGTGTCCGACAGCGTTTTGGCTCGTGCGAGATCGCCAGCCAGTGCTGCCTGACTTGCCGCGTTCGACAACAGGTCTAGCGCCCGGCGGTTGAAGATATCGAACTGGATCGCCTGATCGCGGCCGGCCACGGCTTCGGCGAGGCGGAACGCGCCGCCGACATCGCTCTTTCTCCCGGTGACCAGAGCGTCGAGCGTCGAAGCGATCTCCAGCCCGCCATACTGCGTCAAGAGGATCGCGTTGCGGGCGCTGCCCCCTGCCCGCTCGGCCAGTGCCGCGCGCGCCGCCGGATCCTCAGGCGGCGCCGGCTCGGTCGTTTCCAGCACCGTCATCAGGTCGTCGGCGTCGAGCGGGGTCAATCGCACCACCTGACAGCGCGACCGGATCGTCGGCAGCAGGCTGCCCGGCGCGTGGACAATCAGGATGAACAGCGTCCGTGCCGGCGGCTCTTCAAGATTTTTCAGCAAGGCATTGGCGGCATTGGTGTTCATGTCGTCGGCGGGGTCGACGATGACGACCCGGTAGCTGCCGTCATGCGAGGTTAGCGACAGGAAGCGGCTGACCTTGCGGATCTCATCGACGGTGACGACCGTCTTGAAACTCTTGGTCTTGTCGTTCAGCGGCCGGGTCAGATGCAGCACGGAAGGATGCGCCCCGGTGGCGATCTGGCGAAACAGCGACGACGCCGGATCGGGAGCGGCAAGGCTTTCCGGCGCCTGCGCGAAATCCGGGTGCTTCAGCAGATGATGCGCAAGGTGGAAGGCGAGCGTCGCCTTGCCGATGCCGACTGGCCCGGAAAAGATCAGCGCATGCGGCAGCTTGCCGGCGCGATAGGCGGCGGTGAGCACGCCTGCAGCCTGGCCGTGCCCGACCAGAAGGGGCGTTTCGGAGGGCTCCGGCACGCCGTCGAGCGTGTCGTGCTGCTCGGGTGCGATGCGCTCGAAGATCATGCCGGCGTCGCCTGCCTGTCGCGTGCCGGCGCTCTCGCCGCCAGCGCCGCGAACACTGCCGCGGTGACGACGTTCTCAACCGCGTCGGGCTCGGCGGCTGCGTCGACGACGATGCAGCGCTCCGGCTCGGCCTTGGCGATCGCCAGAAACGCCTCGCGGCGGGCCCGGTGGATCGCCAGCGTCTCCTTTTCGAAACGGTCGGCGACTGCCTCGGCGCCGCGCCGCAGCGTTGCGCGCCTCAGGCCTTCCGCTGGGTCGATGTCGAAGATCAGCGTCATGTCCGGCATCATGCCGTTGATGGCGACCTGTTCCAGCGCATCCATGAACGCCGGATCGATGCCGCCGGTGACGCCCTGATAGACGCGTGAGGAATCGAGGAAGCGGTCGCAAAGCACGATGGAGCCACGCTCGACCGCCGGCCGGATCACCTGCTCGACATGATCGGACCGCGCGGCGGCGAAAAGCAGCGCTTCCATCTTCGGCCCGAACGGTTCGGCTGCGCCCGACAGCAGCACATGCCTGACCGCTTCGGCGCCCGGCGAGCCGCCGGGTTCGCGGGTAAGCAGCACGTCGTATTTCTTGGCGCGCATCTTCCTGGCCAGCCGCTCGATCTGCGTCGACTTGCCTGCCCCCTCGCCGCCTTCGGA
>NZ_RZQE01000683.1:0-2423 GCF_004022955.1 Mesorhizobium sp. M7A.F.Ca.US.002.01.1.1
AGCCCGAGCTGTGGACCGAAGCGGCAAAGGCGATCATGACCACGGATACCTATCCGAAAGTGGCGACCGCGACCGTCAAGCTCGGCGACACCGATGTCACCATCAACGGCATTTCCAAGGGCGCCGGCATGATCGCGCCCGACATGGCGACGATGCTCTCCTTCATCGCCACCGACGCGCCGATCGCCGCCCCTGTCCTGCAGGATCTGTTGTCGCGCGGCACGGCCAAGACTTTCAACGCGGTCACCGTCGACAGCGACACCTCGACCAGCGACACGCTGCTGATCTTCGCCACCGGCAAGGCCGCCAGGCGCGGCGCGCCGGCGATAACCGATCCCAAGGATGCCCGTCTCGGCACGTTCCGCCGGGCGCTCGGCAAGGTGCTGAAATCGCTGGCGCTGCAGGTGGTGCGCGACGGCGAAGGCGCCCGCAAGCAGGTCGAAGTCACCGTCACCGGCGCCAAATCGGCGCGCTCGGCCAAGCGCATCGCGCTGTCGATCGCCAATTCGCCGCTGGTCAAGACGGCAGTCGCCGGCGAGGACGCCAATTGGGGCCGCGTCGTCATGGCCGTCGGCAAGGCCGGCGAACCCGCCGATCGCGACCGGCTGTCGATCTGGTTCGGCGACAACAGGCTGGCGCATGAAGGCGAGCGCGACCCCGGCTATTCCGAGGCCGCGACGTCGGCCTACATGAAGCGCGACGATATCCGCATCCGCGCCGATATCGGCATCGGCCGCGGCAAGGCGACGGTGTGGACCTGCGACCTCACCAAGGAATATGTCGCCATCAATGGCGATTACCGGAGCTGACGGTTTTGAGCTCCAGGCATCCGGCAAGCATGCTCGCGATCGTTCGCCGTTACGAGGCGGCCGGCTTTCGCGCCTGGCCGGCGGCCGCCGTCCACTATGACGGCACCTGGGTGGTGCGGCTGACCGCCGGCCATCCGGCCAAGCGGCTGAACTCGGTCAATCCGCTCGATCCCGGCGACATCCAGCACATTGCCGACCGTATCGGCCGGGCCAGCCGCCGTTTCGATGCCTATGGCAGGCCGCTGACATTCCGCATGTCGCCGTTGTCGGGTCCCGATCTTGCTGGCCATCTCGACCGTGAGGGATGGAGCCGGTTCGACGAGTCGCTGGTCATGCGGCTGCCGCTGGCCGATGCGCAACTCGACGCTGCCATGGACCAGATCCCGCTGAAAGACATCAGCCGCTTCATCGGCGCGTCGCTCAAGGTCAGCGGTTCGGATGTTTCGCTGCGCCCCGGCCTGTCGGAGATCATCGGCGCCATCCAGCCCGAAGCCGGGCTGTTCGCGCTCGAAGATGGATCAGAAGCGCTGGCGACGCTGATCTGCGTGCATGACGGCGATCTCGCCGGCCTGTTCGAAGTCGCCACCGACAAGTCGGCACGCAACAGGGGCCACGGCCGCAACCTGATCCTGTCGGCACTGAAATGGGCACGGCTGCGGGGCGCACGGGAAGCCTGGCTGCAAGTCGAGGCCAACAATGTGCCGGCACTGGCGCTCTACCATTCGCTCGGCTTCGAGGAAGTCTATCGCTACCACTACCGCCGGCCGCCGGGTCATGAATGATGTCGTGATTGCCGGCAAGCGCCTGCTGCTGGTCGCCGCCTGCGCGCTGGTCGATGCCGACGGCCGGGTGCTTTTGGCGCAGCGGCCTCAGGGCAAGCAACTTGCCGGGCTGTGGGAATTTCCCGGCGGCAAGGTCGAGCCGGGCGAGACGCCCGAACAATGCATCATTCGCGAACTGCATGAGGAAATCGGCATCGAAACCGACATCCCGTGCCTGGCGCCGCTCACTTTCGCCAGCCATTCCTACGACGATTTCCACCTGCTGATGCCGCTGTTCATCTGTCGCCGCTTTCGCGGTATCGCGCAGCCCAGGGAAGGGCAGACGCTGAAATGGGTGCGGCCGAAGCAGATGCGCGATTACCCGATGCCGCCGGCCGATGAGCCGCTGATCCCGTTCCTCATCGATCTTCTCTGAGGCTCCCGTCCGGCCGGTTCCTGGCCGAGGCGTTGTATCAGCCAGCATTAATGGAAGATTTATCTCGTCGTGAAAAATTGAAGCATGGCCGTTCGCGGCCGAGCCGTCGATTTGCCGGGGAGCGATAGCATGAGCCTAGACAGGGATTGGGACTCGATCAGGCCCGAGCGCGGCTTTCGCGCCGCCGATGCGGGCATGGGCATATTGCGCATAACGCTTCTGTTCGGTTCGGCCGCGGTGGCGCTGGCGCTGATCGCAACCCCTTTCCTCGACAGCCAGACACGCTCGCTGTCGGCCCGTGACGGTTTCGGCGGGCTCGACATGGCGGCCACAGGCTCGATCGGCCATCGCGAAACCTACACGCTGCGCCGCAGCGTGCTGCAGCCGCAGCCGAGCTCGGTCTGCATCATCAGGTCC
>NZ_RZQE01000684.1:0-2420 GCF_004022955.1 Mesorhizobium sp. M7A.F.Ca.US.002.01.1.1
GAACCAACGCAACGCGCTTCCTCGGGGGAAGTTTCATCAACCGGCATCACCCTTGCGTGAAACCAGGGTGTGTGAGTATGGCGCCGAAATGAAAAACCCACCTTGGCGGCGGGTCGCGGGCGCAAATCAGCACCATGCCCGTATCAGCAGCACAGTTGCCGGGTCAATAAGCAACCGGGTCGTGCACCGGGGGTCGGACGCAGCCTTGCCTGTACAGCCTCGGTGAACAGGGGCAGCCGGGTCAGCCGATCATCATCTCGCTCACCGACGTACAGGCTAAGGAACGGTTTCCGCAAGGCTGGACGGAACTTCGGCCATATCTTCGCAGTATCGACACCGACGCCAATTTCTATAGCTTGATCACGGCTTTGAATCGAGGCGTGATCTCTGTGGCGGCTGCTGCAGCATATGAAGTGATTCTCACCAGCTCGGCATCGGGAGAGACGAGTAATGGATTTTGATCCTGTATTCCTGTCGCGACTGCAATTTGCCTGGGTGATCGGCTGGCACATCCTGCTGCCGGCTATTACTGTAGGATTGGCCGCGTTCATCGCGATGCTGGAAGGCCTCAATTTCTTCACCGGAAGGGACATCTATCTCCGCATCTCGACGTTCTGGATCAAAATATTCTCGATTGCTTTCGGCATGGGCGTCGTCACAGGCGTTGTCATGCCTTTCCAGTTCGGCACGAACTGGAGCCGCTTTTCCGACGCGACCGCCAATGTCCTTTCACCGCTTTTCGCCTATGAGGGCCTGACGGCGTTCTTCCTGGAGGCGGCCTTCCTTGGCGTCCTTCTGTTCGGACGGCAGCTGGTGCCACGCTGGGCGCATTTTGTCGCGGCACTGATGGTGGCACTGGGAACTTTGCTTTCTTCCTTCTGGATCCTGTCGGCAAATAGCTGGATGCAGACGCCGGCCGGCTACGAGATCATCGACGGCCGATTCTTCCCGACCGACTGGTTCAAGGTGGTCTTCAATCCTTCCTTTCCCTACCGATTGGCGCACACCGTCGTCGCCTTCTTCGTCACGACCGGCTTCGTCGTCATGGGCGTCGGCGCCTATCTGATGCGTCGGGGGAGGTCGGTCGCGGAAGGGCGAACGATGCTGTCGATGACGCTCTGGCTGCTTACTGTGTTGGTCCCACTCCAGATTTTCATCGGCGACCAGCATGGTCTGAACACGCTTGAGCACCAGCCGGCAAAGCTGGCTGCAATCGAAGCGCGTTGGGAAACCGCGCGGCAGGTGCCGTTGACGCTTTTCGCCATTCCGGACGACAAAGCCGAGCGCAACCTCTTTGCCATAGACCTTCCGTGGCTTGGCAGCCTCGTCCTCACCCATGAGCTTGACGGCGAGGTTAAGGGCCTCAAGGACTTTCCGGCCGATCAGCGTCCGCCCGTCGCGATCCCCTTCTTTGCCTTCCGGATCATGGTCGGCTGCGGCATCCTGATGCTCGGCCTCGTCCTTTTTGGTGGATGGCTTCGCTGGCGCGGCCAGCTGGACACTTCGCCGGCTTTTCTCACGATCACTCAGATAACGGCGCCCATCGGCTTCGTGGCAGTTATCGCAGGTTGGATCACCACCGAGGTCGGACGCCAGCCCTGGACAGTCTACGGCCTTCTGCGTACGGCGGAATCGGTGACACCGTCGCTGACGAGGTCCGATGTTGTGATCTCGCTCCTTGGCTACATCGCCGTCTATCTCATCATCTATCCTGCGGGCCTCTTCCTGATGCTGCGCATCGTGCGCAAAGGCCCATCCATCGTCGCCGATGAGGGCGCTGAAATCGAAGGGGGTAGGCCCGAGGCGCCGGTTCGTGCCGGAGCCGTCGAACTTCGAGAGGGGGAAGTACGATGAGCCAAGTGCTGGATTTCGTACCGATATGGACGCTGATCCTCGGCATGGCGGTATTCTTCTACGTGCTTCTGGACGGCTTCGACCTTGGCGTCGGCATGCTTTACGGCTTCGCGCCCGACACGGCGTCCCGCAACACGATCATGAATTCGATCGCTCCGATCTGGGACGGCAACGAGACCTGGCTGGTGCTGGGCGGCCTGGGACTTCTTGCGGCGTTTCCGCTTGCCTTCGCCATCATCATTCCCGCGGTGTATTTTCCCATTCTCGTCATGCTGCTGGCGCTGGTGTTCCGTGGCGTGGCGTTCGAGTTCCGCTTCCGCGATGCCGAGCACAAGACCTTCTGGGACCATGGTTTCTGCTATGGCTCGGCCGTCGCCACTTTTGCTCAAGGGGTCGTGCTCGGCGCCTTCATCCAGGGTTTCGAGGTCACCGGCAGGCAGTTCTCGGGAGGGTCTTTCGACTTTCTGACGCCGTTCTCGCTTCTGACCGGCTTTGCCCTTCTGTTCGGCTATGGGCTTTTGGGCGCGGGCTGGCTAATCTTGAAGACAAACGGAGCCGTACAGGAA
>NZ_RZQE01000685.1:0-2415 GCF_004022955.1 Mesorhizobium sp. M7A.F.Ca.US.002.01.1.1
GTGCAGGTGTCCGGCGCTGCCGGTGGAGGAGCCTGAACCAAACCGAACGGAGGAGAACGAGATGACAGGAATGATCCGCGGCCTGCTGGCCGCAACCGCGCTTGCCTCGCTTGCAACGACCGCCTTTGCGCAGGATGTGCAAGGCGTCATCGGCGGGCTGCCGACCGAACTCAAGGCGCAATATGACGGCGCGCCGCAGAAGGTGCTGCCTTCGGCCTGGGACAATTTCACAGCGCCGCCTAAACCGTGGAAATGGTGCCACTCGGAATCCTACCAGGGCAATCCGTGGCGGGTCACGGTGACCAAGGAATTGAAGCGTCTCGTCGACGGGCTGATCGGCGACGGAACGGTGTCCAGCTTCGAGGTGTCTGATTCCAACAACGACGCCAGCCAGCAGATCAACCAGATCCGCGCCTTCATCGACAAGAAGTGCTCGATCATCACCTCGATCCCGGGCTCGGCGACGGCACTCGATGATGCGATCGACGCTGCCGCCAAAGCCGGCATTCCGTTCATCACCGCTGCCGGTTCGGTGACCAGCCCGAACGCCATCAATGTCGATTCCAACTATGCGCGCTGGGGCTACGACATGATGGCGGCGATCGGCAAGGCGCAGCCGGACGGCGCCAGCATCCTTCTGGTCGAAGGCATCGCCGGACACCCGATCGTGGTGCAGGAGCGCCAGGGCGCGGACAAGGCGCTGACTGAAAATCCGAAGCTGAAGATCTCGCGCAATGTCAATGGCAACTGGACAGCCAACGTCACCAAGACCGTGGTGCTGCAGGCGATCGCCACCAACCCGGCGCCGATCGATGCAGTGTGGACGACAGGCAGCGAAAGCCGCGTCGTCGCCGAAGCCTTCGCAGAAGCCGGCCGGCCCGCACCATTGATCACCGGCTCGATCACCGGCGATGCGCTGGGCTACTGGAAGGCCAACCCCGACAAGTACCGCTTCGAAGGCCATGCGGTGCTGCCGCACTGGACCGCGCAGACGCTGTTCCGCGTCGGCGAGCGCATGCTCGACGGGCAGAAGCCGAAGCTGAACACGCTGCTGATCCCGATCCCGCCTGTCCACACCGCCGATCTCGGTGCCTGGTACAAGGACTGCATGACGACGGACGCCGTGTCTATCTTCCCGATCCCGCCGAAAGATCCGATGCCGGAGGAATGGCTCGACGCCTATTTCTCGAACCCGGCGCCAACCAAGGGCTGGGACTATTCGAAGGTGCCCGATGCCTGTGCAAAGTGACGCCTGCTAATCTCTCAACAGGCCGGCTCCTTTCGGGGAGCCGGCCTGCCAGCATCGAAATGCGACATGCTTGAAGTCAAAACCATATCCAAACGCTATGGCGAGACGATCGCGCTCGCGGACGCATCGATCGCGTTTCGGGCGGGAACCATCCACACCATCCTGGGCGAGAACGGTTCGGGCAAGAGCACGATGGTCAAGCTGTTGTCCGGCATCGTCCAGCCGGACAGCGGCGCGATCCTCCTGCACGGCAAGCCGTTCTCGGGCGCCAACCCCTCGGCCTTCCAGGCGCAAGGCTTCGCCACGGTGTTCCAGGAGGTGCTGATCGCGCCGGATCGCAGCGTGACCGACAACATCCTGCTCGGCCTCGACGGGCTGGTCCGGCGCGCTGTGCCCCGCAACGAGCGCCGTGACCGGGCGAAAGCTGCGCTTAAGCGCTTCGCGGTCACCGACGTCCCTCTCGACATGCCAGCCGGCCTGCTGCCGCTCGCCGCGCAGCAATTGGTCGTCCTTGCTCGCGCGATCGTGCGCAACCCAAAGATCCTGATCCTCGACGAGGTCACCGCCGCGCTCGACTTCGCCGATCGCGAATCCGTTTTTTCGTTGATGCGTGCGCTTGCCGGCGAGGGCTGCCTGATCCTGTTCATCACCCACCGCATGGACGAGGTGATGTCGCTTTCGGATCGCATCTCGATCCTGCGGGGCGGCAGCGTGGTGCGCACCGAAGAGCGCGGCGCTTCGACGCCGGCTGAGCTTCTCAAGACAATGGCGCCACGTACCGCCGCGGAGCTTGCGCATGGCTGATCGCACCGCTCTCGAATTTGGTGGTCTTGCCGTTCGCGAACTCGTCATCGCGCCCGGCGCCAGCCCGATCACGCAGGCAATCGCTCCGGGTGAGATCGTCGGGCTTGCCGGCCTCGATGGTCATGGCCAGGAGCTGTTTCTCAAGATGCTTGCTGGCCTGGAACCGCCGCATGGCGGCTCGATTGAACTCGGTGCATCGGATGCGTCCCGCAAGATCACCGGGTTTCGCAAGGCTGTCGCCAGCGGCATCGCCTATTTGCCGCGCGACCGACGCGCCAACGGCATTTTCCCGACGCAGTCGGTGCTCGACAACTTCGCCGTTTCGACTCTGTCGCGCGACACACGGCTCGGCCTGATCAGCC
>NZ_RZQE01000686.1:0-2414 GCF_004022955.1 Mesorhizobium sp. M7A.F.Ca.US.002.01.1.1
GAACACGGTCGTGATCGATCGTCTGGATGGCACCTCCTGCAAGGCCGATTTTTTCTACACGCCCGCACCCGGTCAGCAAGTCGCAATCAAGGACGTGGCATGCAGGTAAACATGGGAGAACGAATGCTCCGTCTTGTCATCTTCATGGCCTTTGCCATGTTTCCGTTGTCCGCTTTGGCGCAAAGCTGCAGCTTCAGCGTCTCGAACATGAATTTCGGGTTGGTTGACACCCTCTCGGGCAGTCAGACCAACACGACCGCGACCATCAACATGAATTGCAGCGGCATTTGTCGGTCAGCGCATCCTGATCTGTGCGCATCTTGCGGCCGGCACAGGCGGCGCGTCGTCGGCGACGGCCCGCCAGATGTTTAGCGGAGCCAACGCACTCAACTATCAGCTCTATCCCGACTCGGCACGCAGCGTGGTTTGGGGTTCTTTTGCCTGGGCCTACGCTTCCCGCCCTCCGGCACTGGCATTGACCCCCAAATGTATTGGGCTCAGCCACTGGAACGGCGACTATTTATGGCGCCGTGGCCGGAGGGCAGGGAACCGTTCCACCTGGAACCTACCTTTCGACATTCTCCGGTGCGCAGATCGAATTTCGCTATCGCTATACCTCCGGCAGCAGTTGCAGTACCGCCTCCGGTACGGTGGCGGCTGATCCGACTTTCACCATCAATGCGACGGTCGCCGCCAACTGCCTTGTATCGACGCAGAACATCGAATTTGGATCAAAGGGGGTACTTGACGGCAATGTTGATGCCACCGGCCAGGTCTCAGTCACCTGCACACCAGCAGCGGCCTACACGGTCTCGCTGAATGGCGGCACGACAGGATCGCCGCCGACAACTCGCAAGATGTCGAAAGGCGTGGAAACAGTGACCTATGGCCTCTGCAAGAATGCTGATCGAACTCAGCCTTGGGGCGACGCTTCCGTGCCCGGCAGCACAGTGCCGGGAACTGGAACTGGGGTCCCGCAAGTCTTCACGGTTTATGGTCGCGTCCCGCCGCAGGCTACTCCTTCCGCAGGCGTATACACCGACACGGTTGTCGTCACTGTGACCTATTGAGCGATGAAGGCCTTTCCGACAAGACCTTGGTCCGAATTGACATTTACCTGACCCGCTCGAATGATCCGGCCAATGCAGGGGCAGGGATCATGCTGGTAACAAGCATCGCGAACGGCACCTTCGAGCCGGAGGAACTGTCTCTTCTCCAGGGGCTGTTCGATATGCTTTGTGAGCTGCGCGGCATTAACCGCGAAAGCCCCGAAGCTACGACGGCTGCCGAAAGCCTGATTGCACGTTACAAAGCCGGCCTTCGCGGCGATGAACTTTTTCTATCGGTCGCGCCGGAGTAGCTGCTGCTCCAACTCTCTTCAGGCAATCCATCGGGAACCATTAAGGTCACAAAGGGGTTGGGCTCGGTCTAACCGTGCGGGCCAACCATGCAAGAGCTTTCTCCCGAGCAACAGCAGGCTACATCGCGTCTCATTCGGTCGTGGATTACTTCAGAGACGCTGCGCCATCAAATCCGCCAACTGCTGGGAGGTCCAGCAGATTGGGATGTGACCGAGCAGCATCGGTCCATGCTTGACGAGCTGGATCGGAAGCTGAACGAATGACCCATGGCACAGCAGCGGTACGACTTTAAGGCAAGAGCCAGGTGGAAGCTGGACGGTGTTCGACGTGTTCACCGGCCAGGCGGCTGATGCGTGGGGCGCGCCGGCTGAAGGTCTGGACATGGGACATGCCGACGATCTGGTTGGCCTGCGAACGGCATTGACCTGAACCGTAGGGTCGCCCGGGGTGACTTCTAACCGTTGCTTCAATCTTCCCGCCGACCGCATCGACAGATGGTGATTTGGCAGGCTCGCCTATCGTGCTCTCTACCCGCTGCAGGATCGTATCGAGGGGCTCCGCGACCAGGATCTCGGCGAGCGGTCGATAGACGAATCGCAGGGACTCGGCGCGAGCAGACAGCTGAAGGCCCTTGCGATCCTCGGATTTGACTTCGCCGCGTCGGGAGTAACCCGTCCTTTCAGCGTGCGCAGCCCAATGGTAACTCCTGGGCGTCTTGCTCCCAGCGCTACAGCTCGAACCGCAGTTGACGTTGATCCGGCGGCAACACATCGCCTAGCGACGAAGCGTGACGCCATTCGGATGAGTTTCATGCCGCCCGTTCGCCAGGCGCTTCAATTGCCAAAGGGGGTGCGGTTCTATGTCAAAAGGGTAGGTCGGCACGATCAGATTACCAAGCAAGGGTGACGGTGACCGTGCCGACCGGCACTGGTCATGAGGAGGGACCCAAACAACCAGATCTACAAACTACGCGCAAAACGGTAATCCCGCAACTAAGCCCCATGGCCTAGGCTGCCCGTCAGGGCCATTGCGCGATAGCACCATAGGCACCAG
>NZ_RZQE01000687.1:0-2411 GCF_004022955.1 Mesorhizobium sp. M7A.F.Ca.US.002.01.1.1
ATGTTGGGCGTGCCGGCGCCCTTGCGCGATTTGTAGGCGGCAAACGCCTGCTCATAGCCGGGCAGCGGTTTGCCGTCGCTCGGCACATGCAGTGTGTTGCCGTTCGGAAATACCCTGGCGAGTTCCTGGCGGCTGATGCCAGGCCAATGCCGCACATTGCCGACATCCATGTGTATGAAAGGCGAACCGGAGGTGGGGTAATAACCCACGCCGCCGCCCTGCATTTTGAGGCCGATGTCGCGCAGCTTCTTCAGCGGCACATCCGGCAGGAAGAAATCCATCGCGCGGCCAACCATGTGTTGGCTCTCCCGGGCCACGCCCTTCGAGCGGCTGCGCAGCATGGCGTTCGTCGCCGGCGAACGATAGGCGCTGACCACATGGATATAGGCTGTCGAGCCGCTGGCGCGATAGGCCTGCCAGACAAGATCGAGCAGGCGCGGATCCATCTTCGTCGGTTCGTTGCGACGCCAGTCGCGCAGCATGAGATTGATCTTCTTCAATCCCGCCGGATCATAGCGCCCATTGCGCTTGAAGACGATTTCAGCCTTCTCTCCCGTATGGAGATGTTGAATCCTCAAAGCACGCGTCTCCGCGAACGCGCCGGTAGCGCACAGGCAAAGGAACGCTGCGATGATGGCAGGCAGGGTCCAAAGACGGGAAGCACCGGGGGCGTTTTGCACGTTTTCGCTCACGTTCATGCCTTGCACGTTCTTTTGTTTCGGGCGATTTAGATTTCCGCCCAGATCAGGAGCCTTTCGGCCCTCTTCCTGACAAGCATGGATCTGACCGGCGAAGACGGGCATCCATGCCACAATACGTCATGTCGATGAATAGCATCTTGGTTAATGAATCGTGTCTTGCCGGAATGCGCTTCGGCTGGATTTGCCTGTGGCAGCCATTTTCTGAAGCAATGAACCGCTGATCGGGTCTGCCGGCACGAGGGCCGCGCCATCCCATGTACCCGCCTCGCCCTCGCAAATGCAGAGGACGATCGTGCGGCAACAGGGATGTTGGAAACTGGTGCTGCGAGAGAGGATTGAACTCTCGACCTCTCCCTTACCAAGGGAGTGCTCTACCACTGAGCTACCGCAGCCGCTGATGGCGGGGCTTCTGCCATATCGAACCGGCAAGCGCAAGGCCAAGTGCAACGCTTCTGTGAAAGGCTTTGCCGGATGGCTTTTAATGACATGGCAGTGCCACAATGTTGGCTATCCCTGAACAGCAAGCTGGTGGGTCGCCGGCGGGATGGGGCGATGGACGACAAGACAATTCCAGTGAAAAAGGATGGTCCACCGAAAAGCAGCGCAACAATCCGCAAGGATCGGCTCGCCGAGCAATTGCGCGCCAATCTGCAGAAGCGCAAGGCGCAGTCGCGCTCGCGGCGGACCGGCGAGGCCGACCTGCGCCCGGACGGGCTCGCTGCATCGAAGAAAATACAAAAAGATTAACTCAAATAGGTCACTCTTGGCCTGGGGTGGGCGAAATCCTATTTCTTGAACCAGATTGGCCAATGGTCTAGACGGGCCGCTACTCAAACGATTGAACCGGCCCTTTTTTGGCCGAGAGGGACGTTCTTCCATGGATCGCATCAGAATTGTCGGGGGCAACAAGCTCTCCGGAAGCATTCCGATCTCGGGCGCGAAAAACGCGGCGCTGCCTTTGATGATCGCCTCGCTTTTGACCGACGACACACTGACGCTGGAAAACGTGCCGCATCTGGCCGATGTTGAGCAGCTGATCCGCATCCTGGGCAATCACGGCGTCGATTATTCGGTCAATGGCCGCCGCGAGAAGCAGAATGAGGGCTATTCGCGCACCATCAACTTCTCCGCCCGCAACATCGTCGACACCACAGCGCCCTACGAGCTGGTGTCGAAGATGCGCGCCTCGTTCTGGGTGATCGGCCCGCTGCTGGCCCGCATGGGCGAAGCAAAAGTGTCGCTGCCGGGCGGTTGCGCCATCGGCACGCGGCCGGTCGATCTGTTCCTCGAGGGCCTCCAGGCGCTGGGCGCTGATATCGACGTCGACACCGGCTATGTCATCGCCAAGACCCGGAATGGCCGCCTTGTCGGCAACCGCTATATCTTCCCGAAGGTCTCGGTCGGCGCCACCCATGTGCTGATGATGGCCGCGGCACTCGCCAAGGGCGAGACGGTGCTGGAAAATGCCGCCTGCGAGCCCGAGATCGTCAATCTGGCCGAGTGCCTCAACGCCATGGGCGCGAAGATTTCCGGCGCCGGCACGCCAACCATTGCCATCGACGGCGTCGAATCGCTCTCCGGTGCGCGCGTGCGCGTCATTCCCGACCGCATCGAGACCGGCACCTATGCGATGGCCGTCGCCATGACCGGCGGCGACGTCGTGCTCGAAGGCGCGCGTGCGGACCTGCTGCAGACCGCACTGGACGTGAT
>NZ_RZQE01000688.1:0-2404 GCF_004022955.1 Mesorhizobium sp. M7A.F.Ca.US.002.01.1.1
GCTGAAGCATCTCGGCGATGCGCTGAAGCCGCATCTCGGCCTCTCGCCCGACGCGACCGGCGCCGAGCTTCGACAACTCCTCGCCGGTCATCGCAATGGCATGCATCTCTACATCTGCGGCCCGGGACCGATGCTGGAAGCCGCGCGCAAGATCGCGGCCGAGCAGGGCTGGCCGGATAGCGCCGTCCATTTCGAGTACTTCAAGAACACCAACAAGATCGACGACAGTTCGAGCTTCGAGGTCGCGCTGGCGCGCTCCTGCGTCACGCTTCAGGTGCCGGCGGGCAAGACGATCATGCAGGTCATGCGCGAAAGCGGCATCGATGTTCCGTCGTCTTGCGAGCAAGGCGCCTGCGGCACTTGCGTGGCGACGGTGATCGAGGGCGAACCGGACCATCAGGACGTCTACCTCAACGATGCCGAGAGGAAGGCCGGAACCAAGATCATGACCTGCGTTTCGCGCGCCAAATCGGCACGCCTCGTGCTGGACATCTAACTGTTTGTTTTACGCAATTCCGGACGGAAAACCGTTACACACATTTCCTGGAATTGCTTTAGGAGCTGCCGATGATCACGCTTTACGACTACGAACTGTCGGGCAATTGCTACAAGCTGCGGCTGCTGATGAGTTTTCTCGGCATCGACTACAAGACCGTGCCGGTCGACTTCTACCCCGGCCGCGAACACAAGTCGGAATGGTTCCTGAAACTCAATCCGCTTGGCCAGCTGCCGGTCATCGAGGATGAAGAGCTGATCTTGCGCGATGCCCAAGCGATCCTTGTCTATCTCGCCTCGAAATACGATCCGTCGGGCACCTGGTATCCGCGGGACAATCCCGCTCTGCTGGGCGAGATCAGCCAGTGGCTGGCCTTTGCAGACGGTATCACTTCGACGGCGTCGGCCGCCCGCCTGCACGATGCGCTGTTTTATGACTTCGATATCGATGCCGCGCGTGCCGGCGCGCATCGCCTTTTCCGTATCCTCGACGAGCATCTGTGGTTCGGCGAACAGCAGGGCCGCAACTGGATCTGTTCGGCCAGTCACCCGACCATCGCCGACATCGCCTGTTTTCCTTACATCATCCTGTCGGAGGAAGGCGGTGTTCCGCGCCAGGACTATCCGGCTATTCGGCGCTGGTGCGACCGTGTCAAGCGCATCAAGGGCTTCACCGTCATGTCGGGTGTGTTTCCCGCCGGCCCCGGCAAGATCGCCGCATAGTCTGATCATAAGCGCCGCGTTCTGGCCCGGCAAAATAGAGATTTGGGAGAGAAAAAGAATGAAAACCCGCGCCGCTGTCGCTGTCGCCGCCGGAAAGCCGCTGGAGATCATGGAGGTCGACCTCGAGGGCCCGCGCGAGGGCGAAGTGCTGGTCGAGATCAAGGCGACAGGCATTTGCCACACCGACGAATTCACACTGTCGGGCGCCGATCCGGAAGGTCTGTTTCCGGCCATCCTCGGCCATGAGGGCGCCGGCGTCGTCGTCGATGTCGGCAAGGGTGTCACCTCGCTCAAGAAGGGCGACCACGTCATCCCGCTCTATACGCCCGAATGCCGGCAGTGCCCGTCCTGCCTGTCGAGAAAGACGAACCTCTGCACGGCGATCCGCGCCACGCAGGGCCAGGGCCTCATGCCCGATGGTTCGTCGCGCTTCTCGATCGGCAAGGACAAGATCTTTCACTATATGGGCTGCTCGACCTTCTCCAACTTCACCGTGCTGCCCGAGATCGCACTGGCCAAGGTCAATCCCGACGCGCCCTTCGACAAGATCTGCTACATCGGCTGCGGCGTCACCACCGGCATCGGTGCCGTGATCAACACCGCCAAGGTCGAGATCGGCGCCACCGCGGTCGTCTTCGGCCTCGGCGGCATCGGCCTCAATGTCATCCAGGGCCTGAAGCTTGCCGGCGCCGACATGATCATCGGCGTCGATTTGAACAACGACAAGAAGGAGTGGGGCGAGCGCTTCGGCATGACGCATTTCGTCAATCCGAAGGAGATCGACGGCGATGTCGTGCCCTACCTCGTCAACATGACCAAGCGTGGCGCCGACCAGATCGGCGGCGCCGACTACACATTCGACTGCACGGGCAGCACCAAGGTCATGCGTCAGGCGCTCGAAGCCTCGCATCGCGGCTGGGGCAAGTCGGTGGTCATCGGCGTTGCCGGCGCCGGCCAGGAGATCTCGACCAGGCCGTTCCAGCTGGTCACCGGCCGCACCTGGATGGGCACCGCCTTCGGCGGCGCGCGCGGCCGCACCGATGTGCCGAAGATCGTCGACTGGTACATGGACGGCAAGATCCAAATCGACCCGATGATCACCCACACGCTCAAGCTCGAGGACATCAACAAGGGTTTCGATCTCATGCATGAGGGCAAATCGATCAGAAGCGTCGTGGTTTACTGA
>NZ_RZQE01000689.1:0-2396 GCF_004022955.1 Mesorhizobium sp. M7A.F.Ca.US.002.01.1.1
GGGTAGACGATGTACTCGCCGGTCTTGAAACCGTGACGCGCAGCGGTGGACTTCTTCTGCGGGGTGATCGTTGCCATTGCGCACTGAACTCCTTGTTGTGGTACCGGCGTCCTGCCGGCCCGAACTCGCGCGATCGGAGAAACCGACCGTTAGCCGCACAACAGATGAACCCATCGGAAAAGCCGGACCGGCAAACCGCAACATCGCGACCGCCTGGCCCAGATCGCTCTGGTCCGAATGGGATTTTCACCTTTCAGTGATTTGGGGCGTCTGCGCCATAAATCGACGTTGTGTCACCGGCATGTTTCGCTGATGTAACACAAAAAGTCGGAAGAATCAAGGTTTTGCTGCATACGCGAAGGCCACAACCCGGCGCCGGCTGTCAAGCCGGTTAATGTGACGTGCCTCTTACCCTGCGTAATACCGGCCTCTGCGGCCGTATTGTCAATCGCCTTCGCCGGGCTCGGCGGAGAAGTATTTCTCGAACTTGCCGGCCTCGCCGTCGAAGGATTTCGCGTCTGCCGGCGGTTCCTTCTTGGCGGTGATGTTGGGCCATTTCTCGGCATATTCGGTATTGACCTGCAGCCATTTGTCGAGGCCGGGCTCGGTGTCGGGCTTGATCGCGTCGGCCGGGCATTCCGGCTCGCAAACACCGCAGTCGATGCACTCGTCGGGATGGATGACGAGCATGTTCTCGCCTTCGTAGAAACAATCGACCGGACAGACCTCGATGCAGTCCATGTATTTGCATTTGATGCAATTGTCGGTCACGACATAGGTCATCGGTCGGCTCCGGGACGTCCCATTTTGTTGGGCTTTTTCCGTCAGGTAACGCCTTTGGCCGCTGCTTGCAAGGGCAGCCATTCCTGTCGGCATCAGCGTTTCGAAATGGAATTCCAGGCAGCCGGCGCCCCAGAGGCCGGCGACCTCATGCAGGGCTTCCTGTTTGCCGGGTTCAGTTTTGCTTCAAACACGTCGTTATCCTGGCAAGCGCCGCCTGTTTTTGGACGCCAGGCATCAATCTTCGCCGAGCAATCGGTCGGTCTGGCGACGTTCCTTCTTGGTCGGGCGGCCGCTGCCGGCCTCGCGCAGCCCCGGAATTGCATCGGGAGGGGCTTCGCCCTTCGGTGCGGGCGGTGGCGACATATCCTCGTAGAGCGTACGGGCTTCCTCGGCCGGGCCGCGTCGCGCACCCGCGCCGAGGACCTTCCAGATGAAGATGCGCCGCTCGAGCGTGATGGTCAGGACGTCGCCTGGCTTGACCTGATCGGAAGCCTGCGCTGCTTTGTCGCGATTGATGCGGACCCGGCCGGCGACGACCAACTTCGCCGCCAGCGAGCGCGATTTCACGACGCGGGAGAAGAACAGCCATTTGTCGATGCGCTGGCGGCCTTCGGCAACCATCGAAGCGAGCCGGGTTCTACTTCTTCAATTGGTCGCGCAGAGCGGCGAGCTTGGCGAAGGGCGAATCCGGATCGAAACGCACCGGGCGCTCCTCGCGCGGCTTTGGCTGGAAGGCGGGCTTGCCGCCTTGCGGACCACCCTTGCCATCCGGCCTGCCACCCTTCCAGTCGGGACGGCCTTCGCGGCGGTCGGGACGCTCGCCCTGCGGGCGCTCGCCCTGCGGCCTGTCACGTCGCTGTTCGCCTTCGGCCTGCGGCTTGGGTTTGAACTTCGAGCGGTCGAAGCGCGGCTTGCCGGCTCCATCGCGCCGTCCTTCATGGGCCGGACGCTCTCCGGGTGCAGCGGCGGCCGGTGCGCCGGCGTCCGCAGGCGCATCGCTTCGGCCGCGCGCTTGTCCGTTGCGTTGGCGATTGTTCCTGCGGTTGTCGTCGCGGTTGCGCGGGCGCTGTTCGAAACGACCCTGACGCCACAACAGGATGGGTTTTGGCGCTTCGGCTTCCGGAGCGGGTTCCCCGGTGGCTGCTTCAGTCACCGTCACGGTTTCGTCCGGCGCGGCGTCCGTTGCCGGCGCGGCATTTGACACCAGCTCGGCCGGTGCAACTTCTTCTGCCGCTGCGGCTTCAGTCTCGGCAGCTTCAGCCTCTGCCTGCGGTTCAACCGGCGCCGGTTCAGCAGCAGCCTCGGCAACAGGCGCTTCGTCTTGCACGGTTTCGACCGGAGCGTCCGCCTGTTCTTCCACGGCAGGCGCAGCAGGTTCCGCCGCGGCGTCGGAGGTCATTTCGGTCGCCGTTTCCGAAACGGCCACTGCGTCCGATGCCGGCTCCGACCCTTCGACTGCTGCCTCTGCTGCGGCGTCCGCCGCCTTGGTCTGCTCGGCTCGTGCAGCCTCTTCCGCCGCAAGCTTCGCCATCGCTGCTTCGCGCGCGGCATTGTCCTGTGCTTCGAGCCGCGCCTTGACCTCGACGGCCGGCTTCGGCTCGGCACGGTAGCCG